>JAAYUJ010000728.1 GCA_012517775.1 Deltaproteobacteria bacterium | reverse complement strand
TCAAAGGGAGGGGATGACGTGTGTGCAGGTGAGAAGTCGGCTGGCTGTCGGTTCAATACTGGAATTCCTGGATCCGGATGGCAAAACGCACATCCACCAGCTGAAACTCTTCTATGATCTGCGCGGAAACCGGCTCTCCGCAGTCCATCCAAACAGCTGGATGTATTTGCACGTGCCTTTTGCAACATTTCCCCTTCAGGTGATTCGAACACCCGTGGCTGGCTGACAGACAACTGTTGGTTCTTTAAGATCTTAAGGTTTTCGGATGGTTACGGACTTGATGTGTGCTTTCTCAATAAGGCTGTCGGGATTCCAATCCCGACAGCCTTTGCGCCAAGGAGTCGGGTATGGAAATCCGACCTACGAAGCGGTCGCTACTTTGACTTATTGAGAAGTTACCTTGATGTCTGGAGTGCTTCGACGTTCACATCCTTTTGAACAGCGTCGGCGGGAAGGGTCAGGGTAACCCGACATCCCTCGCCGGGCTTGCTCTTGATTTCAATGCCGCCTCTATGGGCTTTGACAATTCCGTAAGAAACCGCAAGACCAAGACCCGTTCCCATTTCCTTCGTCGTGAAGAATGGGTCGCACAGTTTGTCCAGGTGCTCGGGGTCGATGCCCGGGCCGTTATCTTCAAAGGAGATAATGAGCTGTGATGTTTCAGACCGCCACTCTGTGTGTATTTTCAATACGCCCCCGCCGTTGGACATGGCCTCCGCCGCGTTCACGAGAATGTTCAGGAACACCTGCTTGATCTGATCTCTGTCAGCAAGGAGCGACGGTAGGTCCGGATCGATTTCGCGGATGATCTGAATGTTCTGAAAACTCTCCTGATTGGTCACCATATTCAAGACCTCCTCAAGGAGGCCTGATGCGTCGACCAGCCGCTTCTCCGGAGCAGTTTGTCTGGCGAATTCCAGCAGTCCCCTCACGATCTTTCTGCAACGCATCGTTTCCTGGTATATGACTCGAAGATCCTGATGCTCGCTGCTTTCCGGGGGAAATTGCTCCATAAGGAGTTGACTGAAGGTGAGAACGCCGGTGAGGGGGTTATTGATCTCATGGGCGACACCGGCAGCCAGTTTGCCAAGAGATGCCAGCTTGGCGCTGCGAACGATCTGCTGCTGCGCATCCTGCAAATCCCTGGTCCTCTCTTCCACCAGCAACTCCAGTCGATTGCCCCACTCGGTGATGGCATCTTTTGCTCTCTTCAGATCCTGGGTCATCATATTGAAGGAACCGGCGAAGACCCCCAGTTCATCATCCGAGCGAATGGGAATCTGAAAGTCGAGATCTCCCTGGGCCACCCGATGAGTTCCTTCGATCAGGTCCCGTACCGGGCTCTGAAGAAAGCGTCTGATGAGAAATATGATGAGAAATGAGAGAGCGGCCAGGATGGCGAGGCTCATCAGGAGCAGCTTCCACTCGGCGGCCACAATCTGCTCGTCCACGGACGAGAGGGACACGTCGATGTCCAAAACCCCAAGGACTTTCTGCTCGGCGGGATGCACATGGCAGCTGGCGTTGTAACAGTCGGGTTCATTGTAGATGGGATTGATGACTCCCAGAACCCGGTATCCGCCGGCAGCTTGAAATATTCGATTGCGTTGCGGCGTGGCGAGCCTCTCCAGAGGCTTCTCCGCGGCGTGGCAGGCGTAGCACTGCTCTGCACGCTTGTCCACAAGGAGATTCATCTCGGATTTGTCGGAAGAGTAAATGATCATTCCCGTCGAATTGAATATGCGGATTTTCTCGAGGGACGGCTGCGTCCCGATGATGTCCACAAGGTGATGCAGGCGCTCCGGTGCATAGAGAAGCATGTCCTCGCGGGTGCTCAACTTGATGGTGTCGCTGAGGAAGTTGACACCCCGTATGACCTCGTCAATGAGCTGATTCCTCTGATTCTGAATAACGAAGTACGTGTAGACACCCATCAGGAGAATGACAAGAATGCTTGTCAGAACACTGATCTTTGTGCCGATGCGCTTGTACCAGCTCAGTTTTTTAAGCCACATGAATCGACTCTATGCGCAGGCTGTGGGGAAAACTTTTCCGACCGTTTTCACTTCTGTTCATCAAGGTACTAAATTCGTTGTTGACTCACAAGATAGTTTTCGGTAGAAGATGCGGAACTTCATTTCGCGTTTGATGAATTTCGAAGATGTTCCCCCTTCAAAGATGTCTGGAGATGCATTCATGTCCACAAAGGGTAAAGTTCTCATAGTGGATGACGATCCCGACTTCGTGAAGACCGTCAAAATGGTCCTTCTGGCAGATGGATACGAAGTGGCGGTTGCCAGCGAGAGTAAGAAAGGGCTTGAGAAGGTCAGGGAATACAAGCCCGACTTGATCCTTCTAGACATTATGATGGAGAGCATTTTCGAAGGCTTCAGTTTTTTAGGTGTGCTCAGAACAGCCCCGGAATATGAGGATTTAAAATCCACACCGGTCCTGATGGTATCCAGTGTGAAAGCAGATACGGGTTCTCGTTTTGCGTTCGACGATGGAGAAGACATGGGAGATGCGCCTGAGCCTGATGACTATATGGACAAGCCTCTAAAACCGAAAGACTTGATTGAGAAAGTCGCCGCACTGATTCGCAAATGACTGGTTTTTCCTTTCACACTGAGCTTTCATCCATTGCTGACTGACGCACCGCACTTTTCCTAATGACCGCTGATCATTGATGACCGCTGTTTAGCCGGATACACATCGCACTATTCCATATCAAAATCCTTAGGCCGAAATCAAGAAGCACTGCCGCTGAGGATATGCGTGGAACCTCCCAAAATTCTTGTCATCGACGACGAAGAGATCAGCAGGGTTTCCTGTGAGCGCATCCTGAGAAGGCTGGGAGTCAAGGTTCGGTTGGTCGGTACCGGGCGGGAGGGTCTCGACATCCTGATGCGGGAACCCCAGGACCTTGTGCTGGTAGATCTGAAAATGCCGGAGATGGACGGGATGGAGGTCACCCGTCGAATCCGTGAACTTGATCCCGACATCGTCACCATCATCATTACGGGATATGCGACCATCGAGAGTGCCGTCACCGTTATGAAAGAAGGGGCTTATGATTACCTTCCCAAACCGTTCACTCCCGATGAACTGCTGATCGTTGTCAGGAGAGGCCTGGAAAAACGGCGGCTGGATCAGGAATCGAAATCACTTCGCGAAGAGAAGGAAGCCATGGAGCGCAATTTCGTCACCATGGTTTCTCATCAGTTGCGCTCCCCGCTATCGGCGGTCTACCAATACATTGAAGTGTTGCTCTCCTCGATCGCCGGTGACCTGAACGACGCGCAGCAAGAGATGCTGGAGAGAATCCGGGAAAGGCTTGACGGCCTTCTCCAGCTCACCAATGACTGGCTGGATATGAGTAGGATACAAGCGGGCGACATTGTCCACCGGCTCAGGGCGAACAGCATCGGAGAATGTGTGAGCAAAGCTATGGCCGGGCTTGAGGTCGCTGCAGAGCAGAAGAAGATCAAGATCACCGTCGATGTCCCGGAGAACCTTCCTCCCGCACGCATAGACCGGGATACTTTCAGGGAGGCTCTGAGTAACCTGCTGTCAAATGCCATCAAATATAATAAGGTGGGTGGGGAGGTTCACATCCGGGCGACGGAACAGGACGACTGGATCGTCGTAGAATTGCGGGATACAGGCTTTGGTCTGGATGAAAAGGAAATACCGTTCATTTTCGACCAATTTTATCGGAGCAAGTCCCGGGAAGTACGCGAGCAACAGGGGACTGGACTGGGGCTTGCCATTGTTCAAAAAATCGTTCGGGCACACGGTGGGAAAATCGAGGTGAAAAGCCGGCTTGGCAGCGGATCAAGCTTTTCGATTTATCTAAATAAGGCAAAGGGAAACGGTTCGTCCGATCAAATCCGCGATGTGGGACAGAAGATTTTGTGAACTTATGAGCCGGGACCGACTTGGTTTCACCGGGAAGAGCATCCACCCGTTCATGACTGAGTAAGCGTGGATTCGGAGGAAGTAGATGGAGTTCAACCTTCAGGATGTCGATGCGATCATTGATCATTGGGGGCCAAAGCCAGCATCTCTCCTGCAAATCATGCTGGACATCAATCACCAGTATCACTACCTACCGAAGGAAAGCATTCAGCGAGTCGCGCAGCGCCTGAGCATGCCTGTCAGTCAAGTCTACAGCGTTGCCAGCTTTTTCAAAGTATTCAGCTTGAAGCCCAGGGGGCGGGTGATCATGCATGTGTGCACCGGCACCGCTTGTCATGTGAAGGGAGGTCCGCGCATCATCGAGCGTCTCGAACAGGAATTGAACCTGAAAGCTGGGGAGACCAGTGAAGATCTTTTTATCACGCTGGAAACCGTCAATTGCGTTGGGGCTTGTGCTGCCGCTCCCGTAGTCGTGGTTGGGGAAGCTACACACAGTGAGATGACACCGAGCAAGACCTCAGCTCTGGTCAAGCAGCTCAAGGAAGAAGAGGCTTAATGGAGATACGATGAGTCGGCTCAATAGTGTTCAGGATCTGAATAGCCTGCGGGAAGAGATCAACAGGAATAGAGAATCCATCAAGAAGCGCATCAGGATCTGTGGGGGACCCGGCTGTCACTCGGGGGGCGGGGTGCATCTGGTTCCCGCTTTTGAGAATGAGCTCAGCGAGAGACAGGCATCCAGGGAGCACATGGTGACCTTGACGGGTTGCCACGGTTTCTGCGCCCGTGGGCCGATCGTCGTTATCGAGCCGCAGAATATCTTCTATGAACGGGTGAGCAAAGAGCGCGTTGCCGAGATTGTTGAAAGAACGATCCTCCGGGACGAACTGGTTGAGGATCTCCTCTTCGTCGATCCGGTTACGGGTGAGAAGATTGTCCGGGAAAGGGACATTCCGTTTTACGCCGGACAGGAAAGGATCATTTTCAACGATACAGGCCTCAACTGGTCCACGGATATCGATGACTACATTTCCCGGGGTGGCTACTCCGCGCTGGCAAAGGTGGTTTCAGGGATGAAACCCGAGGAAGTCATCGAGGAGATGAAGCTTTCCGGACTGCGAGGCCGCGGGGGAGGGGGGTTTCCTGCCGGAGTCAAGTGGGAGTCATGTCGTCGTGCACGTGGTGAAATCAAGTATGTCATGTGCAACGCCGACGAGGGCGATCCCGGGGCATACATGGACCGGGCCCTTCTGGAAGGGAATCCGCATCAGGTCATCGAAGGGATGATCATCGGGGGCTATGCCATCGGCGCGACGGAAGGCCATGTGTACTGCAGATACGAATATCCTCTTGCTGTGAAGAACTGCAACTGGGCCATTCAGCAGGCGAAGTCCTATGGTCTCTTGGGGAACAACATTCTGGGGACGGGATTCAATCTCGATATTTTCGTCAATCGAGGTGGAGGAGCGTTTGTCTGCGGCGAATCCACAGCCCTCATGGCTTCCCTGGAAGGTAAGATCGGTGAGCCTCGCGGGAAGCACATCCACACCGTTGAAAAGGGCTTGTGGATGAGGCCCAGTAACCTGAACAACGTGGAAACCTGGGCCAGCGTGCCCCTCATCATCAACCGCGGCGGTAAGTGGTTTGCCTCTATCGGTACGGAGCGGAGCAAAGGCACGAAGATCTTTTCGGTGGTTGGGAAGATCAACAACAGCGGGCTTGTGGAAGTGGCCATGGGGACGCCCCTGCGAAAGATCGTCTATGACATAGGCGGCGGCATTCCGGGGGGAAAGCGGTTCAAGGCGGTGCAGACGGGTGGCCCCTCCGGCGGTTGTGTTCCCGACAAACTCATTGA
This sequence comes from Deltaproteobacteria bacterium, assembly GCA_012517775.1. Taxonomy (GTDB): domain Bacteria; phylum Desulfobacterota; class Syntrophobacteria; order Syntrophobacterales; family Syntrophobacteraceae; genus JAAYUJ01. The sequence continues at coordinate 10,402 of JAAYUJ010000728.1, read as the reverse complement.
CCTGCCGGTGGATTACGAAAAGCTCAAGCAGGCCGGCTCAATGATGGGCTCAGGCGGCATGATCATCATGGACGAAGACACCTGCATGGTGGACGTGGCCCGCTACTTCCTCACATTTCTCGCCGAGGAGTCCTGTGGCAAGTGCGTGCCTTGTCGCGTCGGTGTCAAGAGAATGCTTGAAATCGTTACCCGCATGTGTGGAGGCAAGGGAAAACCGGGTGACATCGAGCAACTGGAGGAGCTCGGCAAGAGCATGAAGGAAGCTGCGCTTTGCGGGCTCGGCAAGAGTGCTCCCAACCCGGTGCTGAGCACCATCCACTACTTCCGGGACGAATATGAGGCACACGTTTATGAGAAAAAATGCCCCGCAAAAGTGTGTAAGGCGCTGATTACCTATGTCATTGACGTGGACAAGTGCACGGGTTGTGGAAGATGCCGCATCAAATGCCCCGAAGGGGCAATTCTGGGTGCCAAAAAGGAATGTCACGTGATTGACGAGGACATCTGCGTGCGCTGTGGAATCTGCATGGATAGCTGTAAGTTTGGGGCCATCACCATCGAATAGAGATGGAGCAAGGAATGCCGACTCAAGAGCTTTTGCTGGACTTTTTGGCTGTCGCTTTCTACCTGTTCGTAGGCGTGGTTTTCGCCGTCGTTCCTCTCATCCTTTCAGCGCTCATCGTTAAAAGGAGTGTGGGCGCAAAGCGTGAAGAGACTTACGAAAGCGGCATGCAGACCATTGGGAGTGCGTGGATACAGTTCACCGTGGCATATTACATCTACGCTCTGATCTTTCTCGCATTCGACGTGGACGTCCTGTATCTCTTCCCCGTCGCTTTGGTCTATGGCAGTTACCCCATTCGGGATGTGGTGGAAGTGCTGATCTTTGTCGGCATTCTATCCCTGGCCATCGTCTATGCCTGGTGTAAAGGAGTGTTTGAGTGGCAATCCCAAAAGTAGTTCCCGGAGAACCGGTTATCAAGCTTGCTCTGCTGGATGATGTTCTGAATCTGGCGCGCGCCAATTCACTGTGGCCCATGACGTTCGGGCTCGCCTGCTGTGCCATTGAAATGATGGCTGCCGGAGCATCGCGGTTTGACCTGGACCGGTTCGGAGCGGGTGTGTTCCGCCCATCGCCCCGTCAGTCGGACCTGATGATTGTAGCCGGAACCATTTCCAAGAAAATGGCTCCGGCAATACAGATGCTCTGGGATCAGATGCCCAATCCCAAGTGGTGCATTGCAATGGGCAACTGCGCCATTTCAGGGGGACCGTTCGAATACGAGGGTCAATATGCCATCGTGCCCGGGGCCGATCTCATCGTGCCTGTGGATATCTACGTGCCTGGTTGTCCTCCAAGGCCGGAGGGTCTCATCCAGGGATTCCTGGCACTGGAGGACAAGATCACCAAAGGGGAAAATCGCAACATTCTTCGGCGCTTCCGTCGCACTGGAAGGAAGAGTTGATCATGGGCAAAAAAGAACTGATTCTTCAAAAGCTTCGTGAAATGCTACCGGAAGGTGCGGTGATTCAACACGATGCATACACGTCAGGGGTTGCTTTTGTCGCCCGGGTTCCCGTGTCCGGGATTGTCGAAGCCGCAGAGGTGTGCGATCGGGGCGGCGCCTATCTCGAGTCCATGACCGGCCTCGATTTCGAGGATACCGCCGAGATCGTATATCACATGAACGTCTATGAGCCGAAGTCCCGGTTTTCCCTGCGGGTATTGTTTCCCCACGATGAAAAGATACCCACCCTGAGCGGGATCTTCTCGTCGGCTGTGTGGCTGGAGCGCGAAGTTCGGGAATTCCTCGGGTTTGATTTTCTGGATCATCCGGACCCGCGCAATTTGCTCCTTCCAGAAGATGCGGATTTTCACCCTCTGAGGAAGACCTTCGGCAAAATTGCCGCTTATCGGAAGAGAGAAGAGATCTATGCCTAAGCCGATCGCCCCCCCTGCCGTTGATCGCGTCTACACCCTGAATCTTGGTCCCCAGCATCCCAGCACCCACGGGGTATTGCGTGTCCTCCTCGACCTGGACGGGGAGTTCATCGTCAAAGCCGACCCAGTATTGGGTTACGGCCATCGTGGCCACGAGAAGATGGGAGAAAATCGCACCTACAAGCAGTTCATGCCCAACACGAGTCGCATGGACTACCTGTCGGGGTTACTCTTCAACCATGGTTTTGCTCTTGCGGTGGAGAAGTTTGCCGGAATCGACGTGCCGCTGAGGGCCAAATACATTCGGACCATCTGCGCCGAATTGAATCGCATTTCCAGTCATCTGCTATGGTTCGGGACTTATGTCATGGACCTGGGGGGGTTCACGCCCTTCCTCTACGCCTTCGACGACCGGGAAAACATTCTGGATATACTGGACAGAGTGACGGGTTCGCGCCTCACCTATTCTTACTGCCGATTCGGGGGAGTCTGTCAGGATGTCGACGAAACCTTTCTGGAAATGACCAAAACCTTTATCGACCGCCTCCGGAGCAGATTTTCCGATTATCACAACCTGGTCACCAAGAACATCATCTTCATCCACCGCACCCGCAATGTGGGAGTGATCCATCCGGAACAGGCAAGGCAGTTCGGCGTGACCGGTCCGAACCTTCGGGCGTGCGGCATCCCATTCGACGTGCGAAAGATGGAGCCCTACGAACTGTACGATCAGTTTGATTTCGAGATACCCACGGGTACCAACGGAGACGCCCTCGACAGATACAACGTGCGTCTGGAGGAAATGGAACAGAGCTGTCGCATCATCGAACAGGCCCTCGCTCGCATGCCGAAAGGAGGGGGATACCTGAACAGATCCGTTTCTTCGCGGTTGACCCCGCCCAAGGGGGAGGTCTATTTCGCCTTCGAAAGCGCCCGCGGCCTTACGGCATACTACCTGGTGAGCGATGGAAGCCCTCATCCTTACCGGTGTCATATCCGCGTACCCAGTTTCAGCAACCTCCATGTGCTCGTCGATGTCCTGCGCGGGACCATGGTCGCTGATGCCATCTCCATACTGGGCAGTATCGACGTTGTCATTCCTGAAATCGATCGATAGGTCGATGAGATGTGCGGCGAGATCTTCTCGTGCGGAATTGCCGGTGGGAACCTGCGCTGATGCGACTTCCGACAGGCGATCACTGACGAATCTGCGGCATACGCTCCGAATGGTTTTCAAGGGAGAGCAGAATGATGGGATCTTTCATGGCTTCTGAGTGGTTTCGGCTGATTGTGGGCCTCGTTATTGTTCTGGCCTTTTCTCAGCTCAACGCGCTTTTTCTGGTCTGGCTGGAGCGAAAAGTGGCAGGGCACATCCAGCTGCGGATCGGTCCCAAGGAAGTCGGCCCTTTCGGACTGCTGCAAACCATTGCGGATGGCATCAAACTCGTGGGAAAAGAGCTGATTACACCTCGATCTGCGGACAACAAGCTTTTCCCCGTTGCACCGGTCCTCGTTTTCATGCCGGTTCTCGTGGGATTTCTGGTGCTTCCTTTTGCTCCACACCTCATCATCCGGGATATGAATGTCGGTGTTCTGCTGATTTTTGCCTTTTCGGCGTTTACGGTACTCGCCATCCTTGCGGGAGGATGGTCGTCCAACAACAAGTATGCCTTGCTTGGAGCCATTCGGTCCGTCGCCCAAAACGTGGCTTATGAGATTCCGCTGCTCCTTGCAGTTTTGAGCGTGGTCCTCATGGTCAACTCCCTCCAGTTTTCGGAAATCGTCAAGGCACAGGGACGGGTCTGGTTTGTCTTTGTGCAGCCTGTCGCGGCGCTGATTTACCTGATATGTGCCACCGCTGAAACCAACCGGGCCCCTTTCGATATTCCGGAGGCGGAATCTGAATTGGTGGCCGGATTCCACACGGAATTCAGCGGCATGAGGTTTGGCCTTTTCTTCCTGGCTGAATACACCAACATGTTCATTGTGAGTGCTGTTGCTACAAGTCTGTTCTTCGGCGGCTGGCAAGGGCCTTTCGGTTTCGATCTTGGAATTCCCGGCATCGTCTGGTTCCTGGCCAAAACCTATGTGCTCATTTTTGTCATCATGTGGGTTCGATGGACCTTCCCGAGATTGCGTTTCGATCAACTCATGAACCTTTCATGGAAGTTCATGATCCCGTTGAGTCTTGCCAATCTGATCGTTACGGCGATTGTCTTGAAGTTGATCTAACGGTCATGAAGATGATTTTCGGGCCGGCAGTGCAGCTTGAAAGGGGATTTCTCCGTACCGGCTGATCTTGAGGGTGAATCCGGCGAAACAGAACCAATGAAAGAGGATTTATGGGCTACTGGAAAGAAATCGTTGAGGGTGGCTGGAGTCTGGTGGAAGGTATGCGGGTTACTGTGCGACGCTTATGGCGTCCGGTGGTTACCGTGCAATACCCGCGCAAGCAGTTGAATCTGTCACCGGCCTACCGGGGCCATATTGAGCTGAGATTGTTTGCGGATACAGGGACACACAAGTGCATTGCTTGCGGCGCCTGTCAGAGGGCCTGCCCATCCCATGTCATACGAGTGCAGGGGATCAAGCCTCACATGAAAAGTCCCAAGAAGGCAACACACTATTTCATCGACTTTTCCCGCTGCAGTCTTTGCGGCCTCTGCGTAGAGACCTGCCCCACCCAGACCCTTCAATACTCCAGAGAATATGAACTGGAAGGAGACTCCCGATGGAGCTCCGTTGTCGATCTCATAGCCAGACAAGAGCAGAGCAGGTCGTAGGCCTTAAAAACGTTTCGCAGGAAGGGATTTTCATGAATCCATTAGCAACCGACTCCTTGGCACAGATTGCCTTTTGGATTGTTGTGGGTTTGACATTCGGCGGAGCCTCCCTGGCTGTTTTTCCGCGAAACATCCTCTACAACGTGTTGGGCCTGGCCCTGGCACTGGCAGGTGTCGCAGGACTGTACCTCTATCTGGGAAGCTTTTTCATTGCTCTGATGCAGCTGCTGATTTACGTGGGTGCCATCACCATTTCCATTGTCTTTGCCATCATGCTTTCGAGGCCCCTGCACCTGGAAGTCCCCCGGCGAGAGGTCCCCAAGGTGGCAATGGCAATTGCCGCAAGCCTTGTTTTTTTTCTGGGAGCGGTCGGTGTGTGCTTCAAGACAAGCTGGGTGCCGGCCCCGGATCGCAGTGCGGATTGGTCCGTTACCGCCATTGGGCACATGCTGTTGACCCGGTATGACCTGGTCTTCGAAGTGATCTCCCTCGTGCTCCTGGTAGCCATCATTGGAGCGGTCGTAACAGCTGGATTTACGAGGAGGTTGAGCTCGTGAACTGTTTGAACACTTACCTCATCATCGGCGCGGCCTTGTTCAGCATAGGCCTCCTTGGGGTTCTGCAACGCCGTAACCTCATCGGAATGCTCATTGCCGTGGAATTGATGCTCAACGGAGCCAACGTAAACTTCATGGCGTTCAATCGGTTCCTGGCTCCCGAACCGACAGTGGGTCAAATCATTACCCTGTTCGTCATGGGTCTGGCAGCCGCCGAAGCGGCCATAGGACTAAGTATCATCCTGGCCCTGTTCCGCAGACTGCATTCGATCAATATTGAGCGTGCACAACAATTGAGGGGATAATCCGTTATGATGTCGCTCTTCAGGGATCCGATTCTTTTGGCCGCGGCTCTTGGGACGAGCTTGCCTTTTCTGTCCATGGCAATCATCCTGATTTTCACCCGTCACAATCAAAGGCTCTCAGCATCTATTTCAGTGGGGAGCGTATCCACATCCGTTTTGTGTGCGCTCTACCTGCTCATCACCCTCAGCCATGCGGGTGCCCCCATACAGTATGAGTTTCCCTGGCTCCTGGCCGATGACATCGTCATTCCCTTCGGCTATCTGTTGGATCCCCTCAGCCTGCTCATGCTCAACATCGTTGCAGTGATCAGTTTCCTCGTGCAGGTTTATTCCATCGGCTACATGGCCGGTGACCCCGGCTTCAGCAGGTACTACGCATTTCAATCCCTTTTTGCCTGGGCCATGATGAGCATGGTCATCGCCCCGAGCATGCTTCAGCTCTTCATATTCTGGGAACTGGTAGGGCTGGCTTCCTACCTCTTGATCGGCTACTATTACGAAAAATGGAGCGCTTCCCAGGCAGGAAAGAAAGCCTTTGTCATGACCCGACTGGGGGACATTGGTTTCTTTCTCGGCCTCATCATTCTGGTTCTCGGGTTCGGGGATTTGAGCATCGTCAGGATGAACGAGGCAGGGCAGGCCCATAACATTCCTCAATATCTCCTGACGATATCAGCGCTTCTCATCTTCGGCGGCGTGATGGGCAAGAGTGCTCAGTTCCCGCTCCTGACCTGGCTGCCTGACGCCATGGAAGGTCCGACACCCGTCAGTGCCCTCCTCCATTCCGCCACCATGGTCGCCGCGGGTGTCTACATGTTCGGCCGCATCTTCCCCTTTTACTCCATGTCGCCGGAAGCCATGGGTCTTGCTCTGGCTATCGGGACGGTCACCATGCTTCTATCCTCCACCATGGCCATGGCCACGTACGATCTCAAGCAAGTTTGGGCCTATTCCACTGTGAGTCAGCTCGGCTTCATGGTCATGGGCCTTGCTGCAGGGGGATACTTCGCCGGTGTGTTTCATCTCACCACCCATGCGGGGTTCAAGGCTCTTCTCTTCCTTTGCTCAGGCATTTTCATTCATGAGTATCATACCAATGACTTTCGCATCATTGGTCGGCAGGGGGGGAGGAAGCTTCTGATCCCCATGGTCTGTATGACCGTTGGGGCCCTAGCTCTTTCAGGGATTTTTCCCTTCTCGGGTTTTTTCAGCAAGGAAGCCGTTCTCGGCGTGCTTGCCAATCATCCCAACAAACTTTGGCTTTTTGCAGGCTTGCTCGGGGCCCTCATGACGGCCTATTACACGTTTCGGCTCATCTTCTTCATGCTCTTCCCGAAAAGCGCGGGAGAAGTCCACGGCGAGCATGATTCCCATGGAGCAGGGCATGGGCACGACGACCACGATAAGGAACATCACGGCTACATCTTCTGGACCATGGCGGTTCCCGTGATGATCCTTGCAGCCATCTCCTGCGTTCTCGGGTTCTCCCAGTCCTCTCTCGAACACTTCCTGCTCGGCCAGGGAACAGTTCCGGCCCAGCTGGCGGCTTCTCACGGGACGGAAGCTCACGCCGTCGCCCATGAAGGCCATGGAATCGGTCATTACGCGTTACTCCTCGCCGCCGTGACAATGGCTGTGGGAGGTATTCTCTGGGCGTTCTTCGAATTTGGCAGGAAGCGGGCAACCCAGGAGGGCTTCTTGCGACTCTTCCCCAAGGTGGAACAGCTCTTTGCCGCCCGCTGGTATATGGACGCCTTTCTCCGCAGATTCCTGGATGACGTCATCTACTCAGGTTTTACAAATCTTTTCACCCGCAACGACCGCCGTATCATTGACGGCGGCATCGACGGGATCTGTTTCTTCACAATCGGCAGTGGGCGCCTTTTGAGCTTTCTCCAGTCAGGTATGCTTCAGTACAACCTGCTGGTGATGATCGCAGCCGTCGGGGTTGTGGTCCTTTACTTGCTCCTTGCATGACGGGAAACAGGCATGGGCAACCCCTCAATGAGTCCAGGCAGCGACAGCTTTGTAAGTCGGGTTTCCATACCCGACACCCTAGCGAAAATCTTGCCTGGATTGGAATTCCGACCTGCTTGTTCAGAGAATACGGCATGGGTTCCCCGGGTGGTTTCTTTTTGGCGGGAAAAGGTCTCTTGACGTTGCTTCCAATCAAAACGATTGGAAGTACAGGGGCGAAATCCCAAGATCCGATTACCTTTTCATGAACAATGGATGGGCTGGCTTATGACTTCGATGGAAATGGCTTCTTTTCCAGTTCTTACCGCAATTTTGATGTCCACCATCGTTGGCCTTCTGGTCATCGTTTTCATCCCGGACGGACGCGACAAGCTCATTAAGCAGGTCAGCCTCGCCTTTTCCGCCATCGGACTCCTGCTGAGCCTCTGGGTGTACCTGAACTACGATGTCCAAAAGGGTGGTCTCCAGTTCGTGGAACGTTACCTCTGGGTGAAAGGTTTGGGGATCTACTGGTTCAATGCAGTGGACGGAATCAATGCACCCATGCTTCTTCTCACGGCGGTGGTTCTTTTCACGGGTGTCCTTACCATGTGGGAGCTGGAGGTTCGCGTGAAGGAGTTTTTTGCTTTCATGTTCCTCCTTGTGGCAGGGGTCTACGGCGTTTTCATGTCCATGGATCTTTTCTGGATTTTTGTCTGGTATGACGTCTCCCTTTTTCCCATGTACCCGCTTATAGCCATCTGGGGCGGAACCCGCAAAGAGTACGGCGGCATGAAGCTGACTCTCTACCTTCTTGCAGGCAGTGCACTCATCCTGCCGGGTATCATCTATCTGTGGGTCCAGGGCGGCTCGGGGACCTTCGACCTGTTTGAGCTGCAGAGAATCGGATTCACGCCCCATGTGCAGAGGGTCGCTTTCGTCATGCTCTACCTCGGCTTCGGAATTCTCGCGGGTGTCTGGCCGTTCCACACGTGGTCTCCCGTCGGCCACGTTGCAGCGCCCACGGCAGTGAGCATGATCCACGCAGGCGTGCTCATGAAACTGGGAGCTTACGGCATCCTGCGCCTCGGCATGACTCTCTGCCCTGAAGGGCTGAGCTACTGGTCCGAGCTCATGGCCCTTTTGGCAACGGTCGGAATTGTCTACGGGGCGTTCGTTGGTCTGGCGCAAACCGATCTCAAATATGTCATCGGCTACTCCAGCGTTTCTCACATGGGTATCGTCGGTCTCGGCCTATCCACCATGACTGTGAACGGTATCAATGGAGCTGTTTTCCAGATGTTCGCCCATGGAGTGATGACGGCACTCCTCTTCTCTTCGGTGGGCTACATTTATGACAGAACGCATACCAAGATGATTCCCGATCTTGGCGGCCTCTCCAGGACAATGCCCGTGGCTTCCGCTTTCTTCATTATTGCGGCCTTTGCGGGCATCGGTGTTCCCTTCATGGCCAGTTTCTGGGCGGAGCTGCTCGTGTTCATCTCAGCCGTGAAGACATATCCGGTACGAGGCATCCTTGCAGTAAGCGGCTTGGTGATCAGCGCACTGTTCATGCTTCGGGTCGTCCAGAAGACTTTTTATGGCGAGAAGAACGAGAAATGGGAGCATATCCCCGATGTGCCGTTCTTTCTCGCCACCCCCAGGATCATCCTGGTGGGAACCATCCTGTTTTTCGGCATGTTCCCCCGTATCATGCTGGATGTGATCCAAAGTGCGGTTATCCCATTTGTGGCAAGCCTGTCTGTTTAGTGAAGGGAAGAAGCGACAATGATGCAATGGGTCCTTTTCGTTCCTGAGCTTTTCTACATCTTCATGGCGGCGGTGTTCTTTTCTGCATCCATCAGCAGAAGACGAGATCCGACACGCCTCTACCTCTGGGCACTGACTCTTTCGGGAATCGGCGTGGTGGTAACTGTTCTCTCGGCAAGGCAGGAGGGGATGCTCTTTTTTGACGCCTATCGGGTGGACCTGTACAGCCAGCTCTTCAAGCTCCTCATCGCCATGGGTACGTTCTGGGTGATGTTCTCCTGTAGGGAGCTCAAAGGAATCAGCGAAAGGCAGCATGCGGAATTCTACTTTTTCCTCTCCGTCTGTACCCTGGCCATGATGATGCTTGTCAGCGCGGTTGAGCTCCTGACCATCTATGTGGCGATCGAGCTGTCGTCCTATTCTCTCTACCTGATGGTTCCCATGCGTCAGAAGGCGGATGAATACGTCGAGACGGGAATCAAGTATTTCATGATAGGTGTCACTGCGTCTGCATTCATGCTATTCGGCATCAGCCTCCTCTACGGTATCCTGCAGAATACTTACGTGACGGAGGTCATCAGGATTCTTCCCGGAGTCATCCATCAACCGGCGGCGGTCATCGGACTGATTCTGGCTCTGTCGGGCTTCTTCTTCAAACAGGCGCTTTTCCCTTTCCACATTTGGGCGCCCGACGTCTATCAGGGGGCGGCAAACCAGGTCACAACCTACATCGGTACGGCTTCGAAGATGGCAGCGGCGGCCATGGTCATTCGCTTCGTGGGGTTTTCCAACGAATCCAGCGAGCTTTTCGTACAGCTCCTGGTCCTTCTTTCCATCCTGTCCATGACCTTTGGCAACCTGGTTGCCATCATCCAGAAGGACCTCAAGCGTCTCCTGGCCTATTCAAGCATTGCCCATGCAGGCTACATGATGATCGGGATTCTGAGTATGACCCAACGAGGGTATGCCAGTGCCATTTACTATGCCATCGCCTACCTGGTCATGACCTATAGCGTCTTCATGGTGATCATGCGCGTAGCCGACGATGGACACAACCTGCAAATCAAGGAGCTGGCAGGTCTTCACAAG
>JAAYUJ010000015.1 GCA_012517775.1 Deltaproteobacteria bacterium | reverse complement strand
TTAATCAGCACCAGTTGAAAGTGCTGAAGCAGGTGCTCTCCCAAGTCCTCCGAGCTTGATTGCCCGGAAGCCACGGGGACCCGACTCTTCCTTTTCCCTTTGATTTGCCGACAAAGATCGCTTGTTCTTCCATTCCTGTTATCTTCCTGTTCCTGCCAAGTTCATCTGAACCTGCCACGGATTTGATCTTCCTATCAGCCGTGCCTTCGCCTTTCGCACTTCAGATCAGTTCATCAACAGATTTGGAGCCTGAAGGGTCGCCACCTGCAAGGCATTCTGGAATAGCGCACCTGTTTCTCATGACACGAATCGGCACCTTCTCAATAAGCATGTCTGGATTCCAATCCCGACAGCATTCGCACCCGGATGTCGGGTAGGAAACCCGACATCCGAAGCTGTCTTGACGGGGATCTATTGAGAAGTGAGATGAATCGCGTGTAACGGAGTGGCAATAAGACGGGAAACGCCGGATTCCGTTGATGGAAAAGGACTCATCATGGCTCACACTGATCCTTACTGGATAAGGGGGCTCTTCAGCGAGCTCTCCAAACTGTCCGAAGCAAGAAAGAGCACATCCGAACAGCACTGGAAGCTCATCGGGAAGCCCGGCGACGGGGCCGCGCTCGTGATGATGGACGGGCGTTCCTACAGGCTGGTGAGGCATGAATCGATAGGTTTGGGATTGGTTTCAAGTCTCATCGGCTCCCGGTATGCTCTGGACTGCCGTGGAAAAGAATGGCCGGGGTCCCTACATGAACTGCTGGATCGTGAGATGAACCAGGGGCGGTTCTTTCTCGTTTTTTTTCAACCGCCGGAGCGAAAACAGGATGCCGTTCCATTGGCTACGCTTCTGGAGGATTCCGCGGGGGACTTCCACCTTCTGGAACTCGCATGGCCTGCCGAACCGGCATTCTGGGGGGCCTTGACCCTCGTCTTTCAACTGATCACACAAAGCGGGGTCGAGCATACCCGATTCGATGACTACGGCGACTTTCTGACCATCGGGGCACACTCCATCATACAGCGTCACAATACGGAACGTTTGAGGAAGCATATCCCGCAGAAGGTCATGCATGAACCGAGGCTTTGCACTCAATGCCTGAGGTGCGTAACTGCCTGCAGTGAAATGCGGGTCGTCACCTGGAAGGGGGAGAGCATTCTCCTCGGACCAATGGAAGACTACTGCACCAATTGCGGGTTGTGTCGGAAGCGGTGTTCTTACCTCCATGTTGAATCCAAAGAGAATCTGAAAAGGTCACTGGAGCCCGACCTGAGAATCGATGAAGGGGGTGCGGGCGTTGTCCTTTACGGAAAGCATGCCTGGGACTATCTGCAGACACTGAGTGAGTGGGAAATGCAGTTACCGCCATGGCTCCCTGTCCGAGTGCATGCCCGAATGGTGAGACCGGAGGAGTTTGCGCAGATCCTGGAGGTTCGCAAACAGGTAACTCTCGAGTGGGGAGAGGGCCACGGGGGCGAGCGGCCCGCTCCGCTTCTTGCGAGCCACATTGATGGAAACGGGAGGGATTCGGAAAGATGCGTGGTGCGCAGGCGTTACCGGGGAGCCCTTCTGCTGCAAACGCGAACGGGGGATGTGGAATGGGCTATGGCGCGGGCGGCCATGACTTTGGGCATCCTGGTGGAGGCCGTTGCAGCCACGGCGGACAATGGGATGTCCTTTCCCACCCATAATACGGCCAGTTTTTTTTACCGATTGGGACGTTTCAGATGGGCCTCCCCCCTCGATATTTGGAAGAACCGGGAAGCGGACCTCTTCATGAGCCCATTCGCCGATGGGGTGCCTGCGGATCTGCAGCAGAGCATTCTTGCGGAAACGGGCAGGGTGGCCCAGATCGTCTTTCCACATATCTTCCAGGCTCTGCCCATCACGAAAAACCGCCTGCTCATGCAACTCAATGCAGATCTGGCAGCCATCTTCAGGGGAAGTCCCGAGCTGAGGGCTGCGGAGGCCGAAGTCGCCCGGGAGCTCCTCGGGAACATACCGCGGAATCAGGCCCTTATCCATGCACGCTACCGCCACATGGCCATTGCCAGCGGACACAGCGCATGTCCAACATGCGCGGAAGTCCAGGTCCTTGCCCTGCCCGTCTATATGAGCATTGCCATGAGCCTGGCCAGGGGAGAGATTCCTCATGTTTCTTTCACGTGTGAAACGGGATGTATGAGTGAAACGCTCAACAAGGTGAAGGAAGTCGCCCAGAAAGTTCCGGGGGGGCGGACTGTCTTCGGCGGAGGATTTGCGTTCGGAGAGGCCATCGCCATGGCTCAGGACTGGAGTGTGCGTCTGGGGAACCTCCCAAAGGGACGTCGCTATGTGGTGAGCCAGGGGGGCGATGGAGGGTCCGTCATCGGTTTGCCTGCCTTCCTGAATGCTCTGAGACAAAAAGCCTTTCTCATTCAGCAGCGGCACCCCAATGTGCTCCATTTTATCAACATTACGGACACACAAGTTTACTCCAACACAGGAGGAGAAAGCTCGGCCAGTTCACTCCTGGGCCTCGGCACCCTCACCACGCCGGTGGGCAAGTTCCTTATGGGAAATCAGAGAATCCAATGGAACCTGATCAACCTCGCCGCTGAATTTCCTGGAATTCTCGTAGGGACCGGCCACAGCGGCAATAAGGCATCCATGCAGCAATTCTGGATGCTCGCTGACCAGCTCGGGCAGTCGGCCATTCGATGGGATGTGACGCCGTGTCCGGAAACAGGCAAGTTTTTCGGAGAGGATCCGGATGATCTGGCGGAGGTAATGGCCCACGCAGGAATGCTGCCCGAACTGGTCTTCGTCGGAAGGTTCCGAAAACGCGTTGCTCCGTTCCACCCAGAGGACCGGAACAGGCCATGGAGGGAGTGGCGGAATCATCCCAAGCCCATCCAATACTGGCTGACCAGGGATCCTCGCTACCGGGACCTGTTTCGCAAGAACCCTCAGACCGGAGAGTCCGAGCCTCGCAACATCGTGGCCCATTATCTTATCACACAGCTGGAGAGCTACCGCGACCAGCTCAACTGGCAGATCGACCTGGAGACACGCATTGTACGGCAGGCCGAGGAATGGGTTGCTTCCTTCCTCCAGGAGCTCAGGGCAACATGGAGACACTACTGCTATCAGCTCGAGGTCTTTCCCTATGCGATGCTGTTTGACAGCCAGGGAGAGTTCAAACCCGAGTATCGTGCAAGCCTGGAACAGGAGATGGTTCGTCGAGTACTCGGCTGGGAGCCGTTGAACCGCTACCAGGCGAAGCGAGACGAAGCCATTGAGGACCATGATACCCGCATCACGGCTTTCATGGCGGAACTGGAGAGACTGGAGGGACGGTCGGACCCCTTCATGGACGATCTACAAGGTCCGGACAGCAAAGTTGAGGAGACCCTCGCCAGGATATCCGACGCCAGCCGGGCATTGCATGAGGCATTGGGCTCTGTCAGGGAATTCCTGGCCGAAAAGTCTCCTTCCAGTCCTCTGGAAGACGAGATCCTTTCGCGCAGCTCCGCGCAGGAATCTGCTCCGAGTGTTCCGGAAATGCGGCGCAAAGCGCTCTTCCGAATCCTCGACCGAATACTGGATGAGCGGGCCCTTGCCAGACAGGTGGAACTCCAGCAGTTCCGTCTGAGCCAACAGCTCAGGAAGGACTTCATGGAAGGGGGCGGGATCATCGAGACCCGCAAAGTCGCTGAGACGACCGTAGAGCGGGTCAGGCTCAGGAGGCATATCGACCGACTGGGACCGTTTGCCCTGGGTGTCGCCAGTCTTGCCGGCGACCGGGGCATCGCCATAAACAGGGCTTTTGCCCAGTTTTTAAGTGCCAGGGGAGCCTGGGCGGGAATGGCATGGCAGTTCGGGTCTTCCAAGCGGGGCACCCCCGTTCTGTCCGCCACCTTTGTCGATGCGAAGCCGCTCCACAGAAAAGACGCCATGCACAGCTTCCCCATGCTTGTTCTCGTCGTCACCAACTACGAGGAGATGAAACAGAATCCGGACCTGTTCTTCAGTCGGCTTCGCCCGGGAGGGTATCTCATCATCAATCACCGCAAGCCTCCTGAGATCCTGTGGCAGGAGCTGACGGGGAAATACCCGGACAGGATCCGCCAGGCCGTGGCGGAATTGCAGGAGCGGCTCTCGAAGCCGGGAGGGCCTTCGACTCAGAATGCAGACTGCGGCAGTGGGGAGCAGAGCGACAAGAGCGTGGTCCGTGCTTTTGTCGAGGAAGCATCCGTTATCCTTTGGAATAGGCCGTTCGAACGTCTGGATGAGCAAGAGAAGCACGATGCCGAAAAGGTGGCGGCAATGGCATGTGTCAGGCTCGTTTCTGTGGATATGGACGGCATCATGGAGAGGATTTCAGGTTCTTCCAGGGTGGTTTCCAATCTTGTGGCAGTCGGCCCTATTTTTCGCGCCCTCCAGGAGCTGGGTTTCCCCTTCGATTGGGAAAAGGATCTGGTCCTCCTCAGCCAGGGTTTTCCAGAAGCCGTGAAAAAAAAGAAGGAGCTGTTGGACTGGTACGGCAGAGCCATGGAAGCAGCGATCCATGAATCGGAATCTCTCGTGCCGGGCTTTCTTGGACCGGGGATGATCGCCGATTACTCCCCAATGGTTGCGCTAACCTCCGAATCCGGTGGCATAGAGGGCCTTCCCATTTCACCAGGCCGATCCGATGGTTTCAAATGGCTTCAAGACCCGGCGGAGCACCTCATGATCATGGGAGGAACCCTTGCGGGCATGGTGCTCAGTCAAGTCGCCACGGCGGAGAGCCCTCTCTTTTACGTTGGCTTTCCCATCACGCCTGCGGGAAACCCCTTCTATTTCATGGCGGAGGCATTTGCCAACGGACATCCGTACATTGTGGTGGATGAAGTCAACCCATCGGAGAAAGTAGCTGCCGAGAAGCTTTTAGGTGTGGCGCGCACAGGCGGTTTTCTCCCCGTTACATTCACGGCATCCCAAGGTTGGAGGCTTTTCACCGAAATCATCCCCCAGTATGTGGGAGCCCGTCTGGAAGGGCTCTTCATCCTTACCAAACGAGCCCTCGCCGCTCCAAATCTCAATATTGAGGAAAGCCACACGGATTTTATGAGCTTCAGGGATGACGGGGGAATCATGCTTGCCCCCAAGGACATCCAGGAATATGTGCCTTCCCTCTATCTGGCCAGAATTCTGACCCATTTCGCCAGGCTGCCGGTGATCCTTTCCATAGGTGGGATAACGGATACGCACAAGATCGGATTGGTCAGGGTCCCATCGGACCAAAGAGTCAGAGACTGGCTGAAGAAGACCCTCGATGGGTTCAACTACCTGGAGAACAAGCTGACGAATCATGAAGGAGAACTGATTGTTCACGGTCCCAGTGGAACATCCGCAGTGTACCAGGAAACCCAGTCGGAGATAGAAAAAGCTCACCTGGCCTTCACCCGAATCCTGCCTTATGCCCTCAATGCCGTATTCGAGCTGACAGGGGTCCGGCTGGACGAGATCGAGGTGATAACCCAGGGAGGGACCGATGGACGACCGCCGGGGATTGAGATGGAGTGGGAGGCGGATCGTGGCATTTCATCCGGGAGGAACTCCTCCCACACGGAAACCCTGTTCATCCTTCAGGGTTCCCTTTTTCCCAACGCGGTCGAGGCCCTTTCGGAGCTGGAGCATGAAGGCTGGAGAGGCATGGCCTGTCTTTCCCTGCGATGCATGAATCCCTTTCCCGAGGAGAAGCTGATTCCATGGCTGGAAGCGGCGAGAAGGGTCGTTGTGCTCGACCGGTCCAACAGCTTCGGCTCCATTCCTCCGCTGGCCTCCAGGATCTTCGCCACTTTCGGCCGCATGGCATCCCGAAGCCCGGAAGTTCAAAGAAAGCCCCTCAGGACTCTGGTGGGAGGACTTGGTGGTCGTGACGTGACGGTAGATCAGATGAAAGAGATCCTTCTCTCGACGCACCTTCTCTTCCACAATCCCCATGGCTGGGAAACCCCTTTGATTGAGCGCTGGATGGAAGAGGACGAAATCCTGAGGGCCTTCCTCGCTGAAGCCGCAGCTCTGGACCTTCGTAATACCAGTCGCCATACGCGAGTACCAGCCCATCTTCGAACAAGAGAAGCAGAAACAAGAGAATACCGGGACAACCTGGAAAGACTCAAGGCATTCCTCGTGACCAAAGACTATCCCCAGTTTCTCCAGACCTATCATCAGGTTGAGTTTCTGGATGCGAGAGAAGTTCTGCAGGAGTCCGCCCTGCATCAGCAGATCGTCCTGCATCTGGAGTTGAGACTGGCGAGGCACGCCATGGTATCAGGAATCGGCAGTCTGCGGCATGCAATGATCCTTCTTCACTACAGCCATCAGGAACAGGACCTTGAATATGCCCGTGCCATAATCCAGCAGGAGGTTGAGGCAGGAAAAGTCCCTTCGGAGCTCCTGCGTGGCGCACTGAAGCTTTCTGGCCATGACTCTGAAGAGAAGGAAGCGCAGACAGAGCAACCCGTTGCAGGCGAGGAGACAGAGCTTGAGTCTCTCAGCGCGCCTCCATGTGACTCCTGTCCCGATTCGTCAGACCTGGATACTCCCCTTTCGATGGTTTTTGACCCTGAGGAGGGAAGGAGGATTCAGAGGATCCTGAGGGAGATGGTGGTCATGAATGGAGAAAGACCCCTTTTCTTCAACCCTGAGGACTATGAGCACGAGCTTCTCGAGAGGATGCAGGATGTGACTCAGTCCCCCCTCTACCGGGTTTTCGAGCGGTTTTCCCCTCATCAGGCGGATGGGATCCTTTGGAGTTACCGTTGCTGTTACCGGGATCTTATTGACTGGACTCTCCAGAGAGAGATCCTTGTGCGGCACCACGCTCCTGAGCTGGCCGAGCTCTTCGAGGGCGAGGGGCAGAAACGCCTGGCTGAACTGTTAGAGAGATTGCGAAGAGCACTTGAGGAAAAAGCCGCAGAGGAATCCTCGGCTGAAATCTCACGGGAGCTCGAGCGCTATCTCCTGGAACGTTGCCTTCCGGATTATCCCAGAAGCGCCGCTTTCTATATGGACTATTTCCGCCACTGGGTGATGCCACAGCTCTTGGATACCCGCGGCGTGAATCCTCTCAAGAGTGCTTCGGCTCCATCCACCCCATAGGCCGGGATTCCATTCCCGACGGGGAGTGCAGGGCGGAAAACCCGACCTGTCTATGATCTTTTTCCTTGTTTCGGGTGTCGCCGAAGGAGCATGAGGAACTACGGTGAAATCAGACTATTTCAAACTGAAAAAGATACCTTGAACCTCAGAGAAACGAAAAGACGCTTATGATCAGCGAGAGCAAAAGAAAGGCCATTTACCGAGAGGTGGAGAGCATCTTTCCTGGACGGCCCAATGGATCGAGGGTTTCAGGAGGGGGTGTAACGATCACCCCTGAGAAGCGGCAGGCTCCTCCAGGCATACTGCCATCCGATTTCGGCATCAGGTTACGGCAGCAACTGGAGTCATTGAAGGGAGAGGTGATCTCCCAAATCCTGTATCTTCTCCACACCTTTTTCATTTTTTCCACGGAGGGCGATCTGGTTCATCATTGCGTTCGCGATGCAGTGGAACGTCTCTTCGATGCCGAGTCGAAGTGCAGAATGGCTGAGACGCCCGATGGAGCCAGTTCCACATATTCTCTGCTGCGGCAACACTGGGAGAAGGGAAAAGACGTGACGCCCTCCTCGAAGCTCGGTGTTTCGATCCCTCTGCTGACCGGTTTCAGCCACGTGGAGCAGGCCGGTTTCTTCAGAAAACAACCCCTGGAAATCGCCTCCTGGACGAGGATTTTTCTAGATATTGAAAGGTATCATCGATCGGACCCTCAAAACCACGAAATCCGGATGGATCGCCTGAAGGCTCTGCGCACAGGGACGGAGCGACACTCTTTGAAGAGACTGGAGGATCTCCACATTTGGCTTGAGCACTCTTTATTGGGGGAAATGAGCAAGGCCGGTATTGTTGATCTGAATCGATTGAGCGCCCGGTTGACCCAGGAACTGGAATCCAGAATCGACCCCGACCTATTTGCCGGTTTGCCTCTAAGGGCGGTCCTGTATGTTCTGCTCCGTTCCCACCAGCTCTGCCTCTCCGAGACATGGGAGAAGGAGGACCAGGTCAGGCTCGACAGGGTTCATTCCACTCGCGAATTCGACAGTCTCCTGGACCTCATGCGGGTTGTGGTGCAGCGAACCCTTCGCGAAAATCGCCTGCCTCTGGTGATTTCCGTGCTGGATCAACTGCAGGAAGAAGGTTTCGGGATCAAACACGAGAAGTTCCGTGACCCTTATGAGATATCGTGTGTCTCTCTGGCTGACACGGAACGATTGGAAATGTCCCGGGTGCCTCTCTTTGTAAATATTGATGAGCTCTCAGGAGACTTCGACCGTGATCTGAACTTAGGACGGGAGACACTGGTTCGCCTGCACCAGCGTATTCTGGCGGAGGTCATGGAAGAGATGAATTCATATGCAAAGGCTTATTCACAGCCTCTCCCCCAGGCCCACCTCGTGCGGCGGCTTGTCCGTTTTGCGACATCCTGGTTTCTCGCAAGTCATCCATGGCCCATTGGCGAACCTGATTCCAGTTGGGAAGACAGTATCAGAGCCCTGCTTCCTGAAAATGTCGTGCGCTATCTGATTCGCCCGCGAAAGGGATATGAACTGGGATCCAAGCAGGAGTTCAAGCGACTCATGGAAGAAGAGGGAAAGAAGCAGTGGGAGACTCTCCATCGCATTGCTCGCACGAGGACGATTCAGGGTTCCCACGACTACGGGGTTTTTGCTCGCTACAGCTTTTTTCGGATGATTCAAAATGATATCAGTCCTGATCCGGAAAAGCTCCAAAAAGATGCCAGCCTGCTTGCATCGAAATCAGATCTGTCCAATACACCGGAATGGTTAATCTCCCTCGCTTCCGCTCATTCCATCGATGCCACCGGACGCTGGGCGCACCCCCTCGATTCCATACGGGATTATTTCTCGGGCATGACACCCGCCGGCCTGGTTGCGGGCAGCATTGAAACATCCTCATCCGGAATTGACGAAGAGCTGCTGCGAGAGATTAGTGCCACACACTACCTGCTCGCTGTCGCTTTCGGG
This sequence comes from Deltaproteobacteria bacterium, assembly GCA_012517775.1. GTDB lineage: Bacteria > Desulfobacterota > Syntrophobacteria > Syntrophobacterales > Syntrophobacteraceae > JAAYUJ01. The sequence continues at coordinate 23,444 of JAAYUJ010000015.1, read as the reverse complement.
AGACATCAAAGCAACCTCCCTCGCCTCGAGGTGACCAAACCCTTCAATGAGGTGATTCCAGCCCTGGTGAGATTCCTCGCACCCTCCCTGGAGCGGCTCGAAACTATCGCTCGAAGGTCGAACCGGCAAGCGTTCACAGGAGTGAAGAACCGGCTCTATCGAGCCCAGTGTCTCCCGTTCATCATGAACCACGCGGAGTGGGAGGCCTATGTTGCCTGGTTGGCCCATCGGCGCATTGGCCCTGATCTCACGGCTTTTCTCGAGGCAACGGATCTAGACAGATTTCTTGAAGACACAGCGAAGGATGCGGAACAATCCGAACGGGCTCCCGGATCCCTTTCCCTCGAAACAGTACGTTCCACTTTCCTCTCCTTACTTGGTCGAGGAGATGAGTCCGCCGACCCCGACGCAGGACTTCTTGCCGCCGTTCATGCTGTTCTGCCGCAGCTGGACTGCGGTGCATGCGGAGAGCCTGACTGCCTTCATTTCGCGCGATCCCTGCTGCGTGGCAGGAAGGAGCCAAGTGGGTGTGTTCAGCTCCCAGCGCCGGGACTATCCCGAGTGGTGGAGATCCTGAGTGCCATGAGGGAAGATGGACAGGGGGCGAAGCCCGACTTGAATCCCCTGGGTGCATTGCAGGAGCTTTCCCAGTGGCTCAAGAGCCCTCACCGCGAATCATTTGAGTCACTGTTCTCCCCGGAGAAGAGAAAAGCCAGGCGGCTTTTCCTCGACCGTTGGAAGCGTGTCTGGGAAGAGCTGCCCTCCAAACCGGAGATTTTCAAGTGCCCGGATTCTGAAAGCTTTTACCAGGAGCTCTGCCGATACGTAGGCTACGAATCGGCGGAACGACTCACCGATGCAGAGAGAAGACTCCTTGTGGAGCAGGGGAATGTCAGGGAGGAGTCTGAGTGGAATGCTCTCAAACAGAGGCAGGACTGGCTTTCTCTCGCGGCCCGGAACCGCCAGGGAAGACCACTCTTGCTGAGCCGGGACCCTTTGTCCATAGCGCAGTATTTTTATGGCGAAAAGCTATTCCTTCATCAGTTGAGCCCGCGAGACAGAAAGCTGGTGCTCCAGTACAGGTTGGAACATTGGCAGGACGGATTCAGGCGTTGGTGGAACGAGGATCTCCTCACCATGAAACACCCGGAATTCTCCATTCATGATTGGGAAGACTTCACAAAAATCATCAAGAATGCCTACTGGCATCAGGAAAGCTCGCTCGCACCTGGAGATGCCCTTGTAGCCCTGGAGAAGTATCAGGCAGATGCTGGAGGAGATGCAGCAGACACGCTCTCAGGAAACCTCTTCGCAGACTTCCTGGAGCGGTTGGTGGAACAGGAGGTCTTGGAATTCGACATGCGGCGGACGGCACTCAAGGGATTGCGCAGCGGTGGATCTGTAACGGGCATGTCTGAATTGAGAATGTTCCTGGAGGGTCTTGCAGATGAGGACCCTCAGGGGGCATTGTCACTTTCCGGAACACCGACGGCTCAGGACGATCTCTTAAGTATCGCAAGGCAGAGCCTCTGGAACCGGTTTCAGACAGAGAATGTTTTGTTTTCGCGTGAGTTTTCATGCCGGTGGAGTGAGCTTTCCCAAGCAGAGCAAGAAGCCATCGCATTGGAGATGGGTGCCGAGCCCGGCGGGCGCCAGGGTCAGGGCGACGGTGTCTTTTTCCTGGAAGAATGGAGCGGTTCTCTGGTGAAGCGCGCCGCCCTCATCCGCGCTCTTATTGCTGGAATCATTCGCAGTCGTGCCCAGGAGAGGGTTGAGTGGCAATGGTTCAACAAGCAAATCGAAGGATCTTCCTCAGGAAGACCGCCCATAGGGTCTTTTCGCGTGTCCGTCCGTCATCTTCTGAAGAGCGGGGCCGGCCCTGACGAGGTCAAGAGGAGAATGGGTGGAATTCTTGAAGCCATCCGGGAGAAGAAGGACCTTTTCAGGGCTTTTCAGGGGGACATGCTCCACACGTTCCTCCGCAGGAGGGCATACAGCCTGCTCCAGGAAAGTCTGATTTCCAGAACACGCCAAACCCGCGACATCCTGGAGGACAGAATTCTGAACAGTCTTCCGGATCTCAAAGATGCTGTAGACCGTATTCTTTACAAGCAACCCCGTATTGATCATGATCGGCTCCTTCACTACCTCTTCCTCCTGGCAAAGATGGAGGGGAATCTCGACACTCTCACCGCCCTGCTGCGGGAGATCCGTGAAACATCGGACATCATTGAAGCTGCCTGGTTGCGATTCACAGAGGAGCGTATTCTTGAGGGACCACCACCGAAAACGATGCCGGAGGAACGCGTCGGAATCCAGCTTCTAGTTTCCGGTCTCCAGGATAAGGAGGCTGTCAACCTGTGCTTGAGAAGGGGGGTGGGCCGCAGGGAAAAGCGCAATGTGGCTGCGGCCGCCAATGAACTCCTGAACTTCCTCCGCTTTCATCTTCTGGTACTGGCGAAAGACTCCGAATCGACCCTTCCGGGCAAGGCCGTGGAGGAATTGCTGGCAAGCGGCTATGACCTCACGGGCATTGATGAGGACGCCCTGAAATCGGCCGCAGAGAGAGAATCAGCTCGAATGGCACCTTTGAAGAATCGAAAGATCTGGATCTTCACCACGGTGACTGCCAGGAAGCTTGCTGCACAGCATCCGGAATTGAACGAGATCGAGCGGCAGTTCCAAAAAATACGGCTGGATATCCTCAAAGCAGATGGCCACGTGGACGATCGCCATGCTCTGATCATCAGCCGGAGAGGAGTGGCCCTCGGGCAGATCAAGGAGGAGATGTACCGGCAACTCTCGGATCTTCTCGAATCAGAGCGTGTGGCCACTTTTCAGAGCCGTATCCGACAGATTGTTGATCAACTCGACGACAAGAGAGAGGAGATTTTCGCCGGCTGGAATGCGGGGACAATAGACCGAAGAACGGTTTTCTATATTCTGCGGCAATATCAGAAGCACGTCTCGGAACCATCGTGGGAGGATTTTCTGCGATTCCTTGTGGAACATTGGATGATGCCGGTGGCAGACCTGAGGTGTTCCTCAAGGGCAGACCGACACGAGCGGATCAGGGAGATCGATGAGAAGATGCAGGCACTTCTTGGAGCTTCACCTCTGGTGCTGGAGGAGGAGGCTGCCAGGGAAGCGGAGAGGGACTTTGAAGAGTGGGTGCAGGATCAAGTAACCCGAATTCAAGCGGAATGCATTTGAGGATTTTAACATAGCCACCGAGACGTTTTTTTAACTTTTGGGGTTTTCAAACTCAAGAGGACATGCCCCATGACTACGGACGGTTTCTTTCAGGATTTGAACTGTGTCCCCGACCCGGATATGAGCCCGGTTCAGTGGCTTCATTGCCATAGACTTGCCGGCCTGGCCGGCCTGGCCCCCAGGGATTCCAGGATCCCTGCGTACATGGAATGCCTTGCGAGAGAGCTCTGTACCCTGAGGTTCAGCCTGGAACAGCTCCGACTTGCCCTGATTGGAAAACCGGAGAGGATCAAGGCATTCACCAGGTCATTATCGGACAATCAACAAATCCCTTTGGACACTCAAGGCAAGGAGAGTCTGATAAGTCTGATTGAGGCCTTCCTCTCCCGGGTGGATTGGCGTGAGCTTGACGTCCTCGAGATGATGCTCGAATACCTTGGGAGAATTGAAGATGGATGCCTGTTGGGGGATGATTCCGGCAGGCGGGCTTCGGAACGGAAGGACGAACTGGTTCAATTTGAGGCGCTGAGAACATCGGACCCGCAGGCATACAGACATGCCCTGGATGGATTGATGTCTGAAGCGAAAGGTAGTCTTGCAGGCTTGATGATGGCTCGCAAGTTTCTCATGAGCCAGTCGGTGAGATTTGCGGAGCTGAACGAGGAGGGCCTCCGCCTGCTTGTTGTCGGTTTAGGAATTGTAATGGGAATTCCATTGGATTTCTTTGTCGGCGCCATATCCTTACCCCAAGAACCTGAAGAGCTCTGGAACCGACTGATCCAGGAAGCAGATCGAATCTGGAGTGATCGCGGCATCCCTGTAAGCCTGAAACCTCTGGAAAGAGCGTCTGTGTATCTTCTGGAATGTCTTCCGGTGGAAAAGGCTGGGCATGCGGCCTTTGTACGCCATCTCATCGAAAGGGAAGACGCCTATCGCGCTATCCTCTCCAGTTGCTATGCGCCCCGGAATGTCCAGATGGAGCATCTCGGAGGTGAGCTGGCTCGGTACAACATGCTCCCGGAATATGCCGCCAAGCCGTTGGTGCTGTCCGATGATGAGATGAGAATCTTCCTTTATGCATTCATGCTGAGACCCGATGTGATTGCAGCCATTGCCGAACGGGAAGAGCACAAGGATATCTACAGGGCAATCCCCGGCCTGAGCTCCCGCGCCCATCTGCCAAGGGTGCTCCATGAGGTTCAGAACATTTTCGGCTATGTCACTCCCGAAGCCGTCGAGCGAATTGTCGATCATTTCCAAATCGATCCCGTGGATGTCATACGCCTCATCGCATCCTACAAGCAATTCAGCGCCGACCGAGGGGGGGACATCATCATATATGTTTGCAAGGGGACTGCCTGTTTCCTAAGGGGGCAACCCGAGCTCTCCCGCAAAATCGCGGATGAAATCATGGCTGACGAAGGCCAGGTGGGCAAAGGTGGTGTTCAGTTCATCGAAATGGATTGTTTTGGTGTCTGTCATCTCGCCCCGGTGATCAAGACACGGGATACCTTTCTCGGGAGGAGGAAGGCTGAAGATATTCCAATGCTCCTGGACCAGCTGATGAAGGGTCCGAGCTATGAAAACCGCATCATGTTTCTGGACAGGATCCGGCGGATGTTGGCTCCGGGGCACCAAAGCGATCCCATCGAAGAGCTCAGGATCAAGTCCCTGACGGGCGATGCTTCGGGAGGATCGAACCAGCCGCTTATCTCATTTCCTGAAGCACACGAAAAGGGGTATCCCATCCAGGATTCCGATGTTTCCGGGAAAACCCTGGAGGGAGCCTGTCTTCAGATCAGTGATACCGGCCATGTTTTCGCACACATCGAGGCGCGCAGGGAATTTCTCGGTCGCCTGGTTACCGGGAGTCTCTGTTTCCACTTCAGTATGCCGGACGGCAGAACTCAACTGGGCGCCCTGATCCTCGACCATGCCGGCCAAGTCCAGACGGTTGTGCGCACGCCGTTTCCGTTTGCCCCGGATGAGCTCAACCGGACAATGAAACCCCGTGCCTACGTGGAGGGAAACATGGTGTGGGTGGATCGGTTCGATGGTCCCTTCCCAATAGGAGGTTACAGCGCCAATGCGATGGTGGTGCAAGATGAAAGCGGTGGATACAGGCTCATCGAACTCTCTGGACCTCCCACTCAGGCACCGCCGGAAAGGGAAGAGGGGCTAAAGGTTCGAGGAGCTATGAGAGAAGCCCCGGAAGAGAAGGATTTCCTAAAGCTCCAGGATCGCCTGCTCCTCGGATTTTCATCAGCGAAAGGCTCTGAAAACATCGACGCCTATGTGGCTCAGGGAGGCTATCATACCGTTAGGAGAGTGCTCGGCCTTGAAGGGGAAGATCCCTGGAATCCGGAAGCCATCATCGGTGAAATCGCCGCCGCCCGATTGAGAGGGCGGGGTGGAGCAGGTTTTCCCACCGGGAGGAAGTGGGATGGGATGAGGCAGGCCACATGCACCATCCTCGAAAAGGATGAGAATCAGGACAGGATCAAGCTTATTGTAGCCAACGGCGACGAGGGAGACCCCGGGGCCTTTATGGATCGAACGCTCATTCAGGAGAGGCCTCATCAGATCCTTGAAGGGATGCTCATTGCCGCCATTGCCGTTGGCGCCCGATACGGAGTCATCTATGTGCGGAAGGAATATGAAGATGCAGTGAGGCGTCTCGAGAATGCCATCTTCCAGGCGAGGAGGAAGGGATATCTCGGCAGGAACATCTTCGGTGTCGAGGGTCTCCATTTCGACGTGGACATCCGGCTTGGAGCGGGAGCTTTTGTGGCGGGAGAGAAACGGGCGATCATGCGTGCCATCGAAGGTCAGGCGGCGGAACCCACCCTCAACGCGCCGTCCAATACCCAGAGGGGACTCTGGGGCAAGCCGACGCTTCTCAACAACGTGGAAACCTTTGCCAACGTTCCTCTGATTCTCCACCGGGGAGCCGGTTGGTATGCAGCACAGGGGACAGGAAATACCGGCGGGTCCAAGATTTTTTCCGTGGCCGGGATTGTGAAGCACACAGGGCTTGTGGAAGTCCGATTTGGAAGGACATTGCAGGATATCATCCACATTTGTGGGGGAATTCAGGAAGGAAAGCGACTTGCCGGGGTTCAGATTGGAGGGCCATCGGGGGCAATTCTCTCACTGACCGGCATCCGTTCATACTTGCTCCACACTCCTCTGGACTTCGACGCATTTGACGATGTGGGTGCCATGCTCGGTTCAGGCGGTCTGGTCTTCATCGGTGAGGACGATGACGTGGTCCGGCTGGCGCGGCATTTTACCGACTGGCTTGCGGAAGAGTCGTGCGGGCAGTGCCCTGCCTGCTTTCAGGGTGCACGGTCCCTGGGAGTGAACCTGGACATCATCCTCCACGGCGAGGGGATGAGTGACCACATTCACGCATTGTGGGCCAAAAGCGACGCCATCAAGGCAGGCAGTCAATGCGGGCTGGGAATGACAGCTTCCAATCCGGTCACCAGTGCACTGCGGTTCTTTCCTCACGCTTTCCTCCGGTATTTGCTCTCGAATCCACGGCTGGAAAAGGTCGAGCTCTTCAAGAGCCTGGAAGCGCTTCGCCTGATCACCCGGGAGAATGTGGAAAGGATATCCAAGCGGCGTCGGGAAATAGTCGGTTATTCTTTTTCCCTCAAGAAACACCTCATGCGCAATCTGGTGCTGGAATTGGACAGGTTGGACCAGGTTCGGCCTTTCCAAGCCAGACAGAAAGAGCGTTTTCTCGATTTACTCGAGGTGCCGGAGCATGAAGTCGGCGCAAGGGATGTCATGCTGGAACGTAGTCTCAATGAGGCGGTTCACGAGCTCCGGTCAGGAAGATTCACCAGTTGAATCTACCCCTTTCGGAGCTCTCTTCAATAAACCCGGTTACAGTGGAGGTGATCCATGAAAACCAAAGAAAAAGCTTTTTTCGAATCGTTCAGGGACATTGTGAAGGCGGTGCATTCGAGTCTCGACGTGCAAACGGTGCTCCAGGCCACGGTTGAGAGGGTCACCGAGGTGATGGGCCTGAAGGGGTGTGCCATCCGATTGCTTCATCCCAAGATGAGAACCCTGGAGCTCTCAGCTTCGTGCGGACTGAGTGATAAGTACATCAAGAAGGGTTCCGTAGCTGCCGACAAAAGCATCGCGGAAGCCATGAAAGGCAAGACCGTCATCATCTCGGATGTCCGCACCGATCCTCGAGCTCAGTATCCTCAGGAGGCTGCCGCTGAGGGAATTGCGAGCATGGTCTCCATTCCCCTCTCCGTCAAAGGAAGCGTGATCGGAGTGATGCGCCTCTACACGAATGAGCCCAGGGACTTCGACAAGGCCGAACTGAACTTCGCTGAAGCTCTGGCTGAAATTGGGGCCATCGCCATCGAAAACGCCCGTCTGTATGAGAGTATGAAAAAGGACTATCAGAGTGTGATGGAGGATATTCACAGTTTTGTGGGCTATCGAAGGACGATCTGATGGTTTTTCGCCTCCAGGCATTCGCTTGAGGATTTCCCATGTGACATTCTGCGCTCACGGAACCGGGAGAGGATCCCGAACGTCATTCCCGTATGCGTTCAGGGGGAATCCAGTTTCTTTCAGCCGACCCCGGAGCGTCAACGAAAGCATGCGGGAGTGACGACATTTGTTACACACGCATATCCTGTTATTTCCAAAATGGGACTCTCCTCTTTTCCCAGACGAGCGGTGGCCTCTCAGTGAGGCCGGCTAACGACAGCTTCGCAAGTCAGATTTCCATACCCGACACCCTAACGCAAGGGGTGTCGGGATATGGACCCCGACCTCCTCATTGGAAAGCTGCGGCCGACAGGAATTCGTCTTCGGCATCTTGCTCGTTCTTCAAGATCAGTCTGATCATCTGTGAATTGGAAATTCAGATCTTGATTTTCCTGGTACTGATTCAGATTTATGTGTATACCTCACGAGCATCGAACCTGAAGACTACTCGTGTACCAAACCCCAACCGACGTGATTGCAGTGGAGCTCCGGGTGCTTTCTCGAAGTCATGTCAAACGATTGCGGAAGAGCCTGCTCGACTGGTTCCGGAAGAATGCCAGAGACCTCCCATGGAGGAGCAAACCCTTTCCCTATCAAGTCTGGATCGCGGAGATGATGCTGCAGCAGACCCAGGTGAAGACCGTTCTTCCCTATTACCATCGCTGGATGAGGCGATTTCCGGATATCGCCTCCATAGCCGCGTCATCTCAAGAGGAAGTCCTGCGCTTTTGGGAAGGCCTGGGGTATTACTCCAGGGCCCTGCATGTTCACCGCACATCTCGAATCGTGGTTGAGGAGCACAAAGGAGAGTTCCCGGCAGATCTCAAGACACTGCTCGATCTCCCTGGAATTGGAAAGTACTCGGCGGGAGCCATTCTCAGTATCGCCTTCAAGAAGGATTTCCCCGTCGTTGACGGTAACGTGGAGCGGATTTTCGCCAGGCTTTTTGACATATCGGATCCTGTGGGGCGGTCGTTTTCGCGAAACCTCATGTGGAAAATTGCTGAAGGCCTCCTTCCCAAGGGCAGGGCCGGGCGGTTCAATCAGGCACTGATGGACCTGGGAGCCACCATATGTCTCCCGCGAAGACCTCTATGCAGCGATTGTCCCGCAAAGGACTTCTGCCAGGCATTTCAAAAAGGGGTTGTCGACCAGCGACCTGTTTCCCCCACCCGAAAGATCACCACAGCCGTTCGTGTAGCCGTAGGAGTGCTGGAGCATGAGGGGAGAATTCTCATACAGAAACGGCCTCCAGCAGGCTTGATGGCCAACCTTTGGGAATTCCCCGGTGGCAAGGTGGTGGATGGGGAAGCACCCGAAGAGGCTCTGGTTCGGGAGTTCCAGGAGGAATTGGAGCTCCGGGTGGCCTGCCTGGCACGCATCACTGTCATACGGCACAATTACACCACCTTCAAAGTGACCCTCCACGCATTCCGATGTGAACTGGATGGCTCCGATCAGCGGATGGTACTCCGATGTGCTGCGGATGCGAGATGGGTGGAGCGGCATGAACTGGAGAACTTCCCTTTCCCTGCAGCCAATCGCAAGCTCATCCGCATGCTGTCGTAAATCATGTTGGCGGTCCTGATCCTCTTTTTCCATCACGAAAGGGACGAGGACCACGAAAGGACGCCTGACAGCATTTCGGTGCTGAGCCCAAACGCCTGGAAAGTCAAAATCAGGGGAAGGAGAAGCGCTTCCATGAACGTGCTGGTATTGAGAGGCTCTCTCATTGGATTGATCGGGGTTTTGCTTTGGGGATGCATGGGATCTATGACCGTTCCCACAAAGAAGGGAGTCTCCCTGTCAGGCGGCTACAGGGTCGGTGATATAGTAGACACCCACTCCGGAAGACCCATCTCCAGGGACCTGCTTTTTCGGGAGCTCTCCAGCGTGCAGATCGTCTACGTGGGAGAGACGCATATCAGCACCGAAGACCATCGGGTGCAGGAAGAAATAATCACGCGCCTTCACACGGGGAACGCTTCCCTGGCGGTGGGGATGGAAATGTTTTCCAGGGAGTCCCAGCCGATCCTGGACCGTTTCTCCAGTGGAATAATGACTGATGAAGTCTTTCTCCAGGAAGTCAACTGGGACGAGATGTGGGGTTATCCCTTCAGGCTATATCGACCGATTCTCATGTTTGCCAGGGAAAAAAGGATTCCCATTCTTGGCCTGAACGCCCCACGGGAGATTGTGCGCAAGATTGCCGTGAACGGCCTCCAGTCTCTTACCCTGGTTGAAAGGGAAAGGGTTGCGCAGGATTTTCACCTGGATGATCCCATACATCGGGAATATGTCCGCAGCCAGTATGCTCAGCATATGAGAGGAAGCATCAGTGACTTCGACACGTTTTTCGAGGCGCAGCTGGCCTGGGAGGAGACCATGGCGGAAACGCTGGCCCAGAGACTGCTCTCAACCTCTGGAAGCGAACAGATAGTGGTGCTGGTCGGTAAGGGACATGTCAGTCATCGGGTAGGTTTGCCCAAGTTGGTTGCCAGGCGGATAACACACACATATAAGACTGTTGTCCCTGTCCCGCTGGATTACCGTGACAGTATCGTGGATTCTGCTAAGGCAGACTATGTGTGGGTCACGGAGAAATCGGAATCCTCCCGGCGGGGAAGGCTTGGGATGGTGATTCGTGAGACCGCGTCGGGAAAAGGCCTCGAAGTGGTTTCCGTTCTTCCCGGAAGCCCCGCCGAAAAGGCTGGGATGAAGAAGGGCGACCTCATTCTCACGGTCGACGGTGCTCCATTGAAGCTCTTGGAAGACCTGCACAAAGCCATGATCCAGCCTGGAGACCGCCACATCCTGACTGTGCACAGAAATCGGGAGATTCTGTCCGTAACGGTGATCATTTCGCCATAAACCGAATTTTGAGGACCGCTGATGGCAACACCCTGGGCACGTCTGTTGCTCGCTCTTGCGTGCGTTGTGACCTTCCCCTGTGCATCCAGTGCGGCACCTCTCTACTCCATCGACATTACCGGCACCACCGGGGCGAGGGATTTACCTGCTGCCGAGAAGGCATGGAGGCTCTATGAACTTGCCCGCCGCGAAAACAGACGGCTCACTTGGGATGAATGCCTTGCTGTGCGCGCCATGAGGCGGGCACGGCTGTTGGTGGAGGCAGGGGTTTTCGAACACAGAGACCCATGGACGGGCCAAAACGAGGCATGGCGCCTGGTTGAGAGCTGTCGCCGTTGCACGTATGCCGGGGAGAATCTTACCAAAGGATACCAATCACCGGAGGAGACACACAAAGCTCTGATGGCCAGCCCGGAGCACAGGCAGAACATCCTGAGCCCACGGTTTCAATTCCTTGGGGTTGGCTGTCACGATTATATCTGTGTCGAGTTATTCGCGGGGGAATGACCTCGTATCCCAAAGGAACAAGGCATAATCCCGAGAGGGCCGTCCCGATGCCGACGATCACGATCCCGACTGCTCCAGCGACCGCTGCAGATCATCGTCTCTTCCCTGGATATGCATCAGGGATAGGGGTATCAGGGATGAATCGGCTGCGACTCGACTGAGCCTCGCAAGGGCGCTGACCAGCCTCTTGTCCAACGTTAAGTTCTCTGGAAAATACGCCGTGATTTCCCTGTCCGTCATCAAGAAACCCAGCCAGGGTGATCTGTGACCATCCGGCTCCATTTCCTGGAAGATCTGAGTCACTTCCATTATCGACGCTGCAACATCCGCTTCCTTGAACAGGTACTCCGCCTTTTCCCGATTGGCCGCCCATACTGTGAAGTCATCAAGCCCTATATCGGTCCTGGATAACGTCGTCTCTTCGGAAAATTTGCATGGTTGCAGGCGATAACAGCACACAAGCCCCATGGAAAGGGAATGCGGGTGATCCAGGGAGAGTCTCAGGAGGTTGGTTTTAACTCCTGTTATTTTGATTCTGTGGCAGGTCGCCCTGGCATCTTCGAAGGTCCCTTCAAAGTATGTGGGGAGCCCGCAAGCATGTTGGCCGGATAATGATTTGACCCGGCCCCATTTCTCCGAAGGGTGAATCCCAAGGGCTCCCGCGAGTGCCAGGGACTCTGCCGGATTTTGTTCCGCCATCCAGTAGACGATGAAAGCGGAGATGACGAAGACTGCGACGATCGATAAGATGAGCATAACCGGCCTTTCAAATTGTAATGTTTTTGCCTGATCCTGTCCAATCCCAAGCTGCCTGGAGGAAAGCTTCTTGAAAGATGGTCTAGTCAATAATCGCGCCAAGTTGAGCCGGACACATGAAATGGTTTTCTGATGCCGGTCTACAGGTTTTTGCGATGATCTGCGCATGAGCTTCACATTGAAGGGGGCGGACAGAAAACGGCATCGGAGAGACACAATTTGTCATCGCAGGGTCAAGACTTGTCCATATCGCATATGACTTCTCAATAAGTCCGGGTTACAGCTCCTTCGTAGGTCGGGTTTCCATACCCGACACTGGGTGCAAACGCCGTCGGGATTGGAATCCCGACCTGTTTATTGAGAAGGTACTGCCGCACGACCTGTACTGCAATGCAGTGGCATTCAGGGATGGCGAGACTTCTCAAAGGGAACGGCCGAACCGTAGTGCGGCATGGGGCAGGCTGAAACCCAGCCGGGGTTGAATGAGCTCCATCCCCTGTTGCTGAAAGGGAACAAATGCCAGACGCCTTGTTTTCAGTGTGGGCTTGAGATCCCGCATGAGGGGGAAGAGGGTTTCCCTTGCAGGGGTGAGATCACCCAGGAGAATGGGAACGATCCGAAATGCTTCGCCTGCGGGGAGACAGGAGGGATGGCGTTCTCCGAATTCAGGCCACCTGCCCTCCTGTGTCCCTTGTTGGGAGATGGTCATCTGCCGGCTGACGCGAAGAAAAAGATGCGGGTTCAGTTTGAAAGCCGGAATCCAGAAGGTAAAGGGCTTTTCCCCCATCTCCGGTTTGATAATCCGGGGAAGGTCGGTCAATCGGATAAAATCCGCCAGGGTATTCAGAGGAATTCCGGCAAGAGTCGCTTCCATTTGCCAGAAAGGCAGCCAGGTGTGCGGCCTTTTATCAGACCCGAGGCAGCAGATTTCCACTTTTTCAAAACCGGTGTTTCCCGCTTCCCAGGCACAACGGCAAACAGGACAGAAGAGAACCACGCTGTCCTTGTGGGCCTCAAGGTCATAGCCGCACTCAGGGCAGAGTGTCGGCCAGAATGTTAAACCTTCCCTTGACATTTGCTCAAGCGAATCCATAGACTCCCACGAAACCTCATCGCACATCAAAGGCCTTTCCGTCAGCGCATCGTAAATGCAGTCATTGCTCCAGCGGAAAGGAGTGTAGATGAGGGTGACCGTTTGACCGAGGAATGAATGTGCGAAGAGCGGATGCTGCTCCCCAGCGGAGCCTGCCGGAAGCGTATTTTCCAGTCTTTGAAGGAATGCGTCAAGGTCCAGGGATGGTCTAATGAACCGGCCCGGAGTATCGGGAGTGAGGAAGTGCAGTTTCAATGCCTGTGGTCTCATTCCCAGGGAATATGGTGCTCCTTTCAAAGGATATCCCCAAACGGAGGTGTCGAGGATACGGTGCATGACCTGGGTGCCTCTCAAGGCATAACTGACACCCCGGAACCGCCAGTATGGCAGATAGAACAATCCCTCGTGCGCCTGCAAAACAGCTCTCGCCGGAAAATAGCAATGAAAGGGGATTCTGTAGGGCAGATAGAGTCTGACCCTGCAGTAAGCGCACCAAAAGACCCGATCCGTTTCGTGAAGGATCACCTCGGCGCCGCACTGAGGGCATTGCAGCTGAAGCTGGAAATCAGAGCCGTTCGCCACAGTGGTTGCAGAAGACGGATTGAGGGAGGTTTTCCCTGCCGCAGTGGGAACACTTCTTCTGGACAGGTCCTTGATCCACCGGTGAGCCGCACCGGGAGCAAAAGCGGGCACCGGGCGGCAGGTTCTTTCCACAACCGACGCACCTGGAAAAGAGCATCATCTGATGGCCGCATTGGGGGCAGAACCGCGCATCCGGCGGGACGGGCCGGTCACAGTCCGGGCACTTCAAGGGCTCTGTGGACTCAATTGTCGTGCCATCATGGAACTTTGCCAGATGATGCATCAAGCCCGGTATCATCAGGCCGACTCCAAGCCCGAGACCTTCCGATGCACCCCCTCCTGTTTCCGCCATCTTTTCAAGGGCATTGGCCGCCTTGAGCTGAAGGAGCCGGTTGAGATCCTGAAACAGGGCGAGCTTGCTGCGGTCGTCGATGGCTTTCTGCACATCGGACGGCGGCGTGATGGAATTGATGTAGAGATGGGTGAGCCCCAGGCCGAAATTGCCAAGATCCTCCTGGACCTTGGTTCTGAGACCCTCTGCCCATGGCTCGTATTGTCCGGGAAGATCCAGGACTGATCGCAACCGTTCCCCCATGTAGTCGTTCAAACGGGAGACGATGACACGGCTGAGGTATTCCTCGATGCCATCGGTGCTGAACTGGCCGAGGGTGCCCACCAGTGAGTTGATGAACAGAAGGGGCTGGAGAACCTGTACGTTGAAGATGCCATGGGCCCTGAGGCGGATGAGCCCAAGCTCCGCATCCTTGAACGCAACCGGGTCTCGCGTCCCCCACTTGAGGTTGGTAAACACCTTGGTGTTGACGAAATAGACTTCGGCACGCAGGGGACTCGCAAAACCCCAGGGGATGCTCAGAATCTTGTTGAGTATGGGAATGTTGCCGGTTTGCAGGGTATGCCTTCCAGGGCCGAAAGGGTGAATGGCCTTGCCCTGATAAAAGAATACGCCCACCTGACTCTCTCGAACGGTCAGCTGCGCCCCATACTTGATCTCTCCTGAGCCCTCCTCGGGAATCCGGTGGAGCATCTCCTGTCCCGTGGGATCGAACCATTCGATTACTTCAAGGAACATCACATTGTCGGAACCCATCAGTCTCTCCAGTTGTCGGCGTTAGTCACCTCCCATATTAACGTCAAGATGTCCTCACGACTTGAGCCTTATGTGTAAGGGGTTTGCAGGTTCAGTTCCCTGTGCCGCGGGGATAAACCTCGGAGGTTATCGAAGAAATTACTTTTCACGTTGGGCAGGAGGATGTTTTGCTTGACTTTCCCACTGCCTTTTTTTAGAGAGATAAGTTTGCTGGTTGATTTTGTTATCTTTTTTCAAGGAATTGTCATGGGCTTGATCCAGGCCATCCGTGGCATGAATGATATTCTCCCCAATGAGATCGCTTGGTGGCAGCGTGTTGAGCAGACTGCGAGAATGGTGATGGAAGATTTCGGGTATTATGAGATTCGTACACCCGTTCTCGAAAAACTGGAGCTCTTCGCGCGAAGCATCGGCGAAAGCACGGACATCGTTGAAAAGGAAATGTACGCGTTCGCAGACCGAAAAGGGGATTTGGTAAGCCTTCGCCCCGAGGCCACCGCATCCATCGTCCGGGCTCTCATCCAACACAATCTCCACGCAGACCCTCTGGTGCGCAAGTTCTACGCGATTGGGCCCATGTTCCGCCATGAGCGTCCCCAGAAGGGGCGTTACCGGCAGTTTCACCAGATCGACGTGGAAGCCTTCGGTGTGGATGATCCCATGCTCGATGCAGAGGTGATTTACATGCTCCGCCTGTTTCTGGAGCGTCTCGGCCTCGTGGGGGTGGTACTGCATCTCAATTCACTCGGTTGCCCAAGTTGCCGTTCATCCTATCGAATTCTCCTTCAGTCTTATCTGGCAGACCACGCCGAAACACTGTGCCCCGACTGTGAAAGGCGCAGGCACACCAATCCACTCAGGGTATTTGACTGCAAGGTCGAGCGGTGCCAGTCCGTCCTTGGTGATGCGCCGATTCTCGGCGACTCGATCTGCGAGGAGTGTGCAAGCCATTTCGCACGGGTGAAGTCTTATCTTTCCCAGCTGCAGACTCCCTTTTTGGTCAACCCGCGAATGGTCCGTGGACTGGACTACTATATGAGAACCACCTTCGAGGTCATCACTGACCAACTCGGCGCCCAGAACGCCATTGGGGGAGGAGGGCGTTACAATGGGCTTGTAAAAGACCTGGGAGGACCGGACATCCCGGGAATTGGATTTGCCATTGGAATGGAACGTCTCATTTTGCTCCTTCAGCAAAATCAGCAAGTTGGGACACCATCACCCAGGATTTTCGTCGCGGCATTGGGAGAGGCTTCAAGAACGAGGGGTTTCCTTCTCTTGCAGGAATTGCGAAAAGAAGGCCTTGCTGCGGATATGGAGTACGAGGGACGAAGCCTCAAGAGCCAGATGCGACGCGCGGACAAACTGGCGGCACAGCATGTTGTCATCATTGGGGAAAACGAATTGAGCAGGGGAGAAGCCCAGATTCGCGATATGATCAACAAGACCCAGAACGTTCTCTCCCTGGATCGCATTGTCCCGACACTGCTGGAGATGTGCGGCAAGGACCGAAAGTCATCAAACGGCTGACCTCTGCCGGTGCCTCCCTGGCATGGAGTTTCCGGCAGATGACCGGGGCCGGCGATCATCTCCGGACCAGTTTTTCCGGCCTGTCTTCCATTTCTTGCAGATAATCGGCTACCAGCCGACATGATATACGAGGAGGACCATAGAGTGGATTTTCTGGAAAAGCAGCAGGACGATAGGCAGGAAATTCTTGCATCGCCATCCGTTACTCTGGACTCGCTTGGAGATTGGGTAAAGACTCATGACTGCAACTCACTTGACCATCTCTGGGTGGGCGAATTTGTCACTTTGATGGGTTGGGTACAACGCCGCCGGGATCACGGAGGACTTATTTTTATTGATTTGAGAGACCGTGAAGGCATCACCCAGATCGTTTTCGATCCCCAGATCGACTCACGATCACACGAAAGAGCACATCTCCTCAGGAGCGAATATGTCGTTGCGGTCAAGGGCAAGGTGAGAAACCGGCCGGATGGAATGACCAATCCCAGGCTTCGTACGGGAGCCATCGAGGTCATCGCATCGGACCTGAGGATCTTGAACACAGCAAAAACTCCACCTTTTCACATCGAAGACGATGTGGAAGCCAGCGAGAATGTGCGGCTACGATACCGTTACGTGGACCTGAGACGACCGAGAATGACGAGAAATCTCTTGATGCGGCACCGCGCCGCGCAAATTACCCGCACCTATCTGGATGAACATGGCTTTCTCGAGATCGAGACCCCGGTCCTTACCAAGAGCACACCCGAAGGAGCCCGCGACTATCTCGTTCCCAGCCGTGTGAATCCTGGCAGGTTCTACGCCCTTCCCCAGTCTCCTCAGATTTTCAAGCAACTCTTGATGGTTGCGGGTTTTGATCGTTATTATCAAATAGTGAGGTGTTTCAGAGACGAGGACCTGCGTGCGGACCGCCAGCCCGAGTTCACCCAGGTGGATCTCGAGATGTCCTTCGTCCGTGAGGAGACAATCTATGGGCTCATAGAGGGCTGGCTGGTCTCGCTGTTCCGGCGGCTTCTCGGGATTGAGCTCAATACGCCTTTTTCAAGAATCACTTACTCAGATGCCATGGACTGCTATGGAACGGATAGACCCGATACGCGATTCGGGCTTCACCTCGTGAACATCACGGATCTTGCCGAGGCATCGGAGGTCAAGGTCTTTCGGCAGGTGACGGAGCAGGGAGGGTTGGTTAAGGCAATGCGCCTTCCTCAGGGAAGTGGGTTGTCCCGAAAGGAACTGGACGACTTGATCGACTTCGTTAAAATATACGGGGCCAAGGGAATGGCATGGATCAAGATAATGCCCGACGGCTGGCAATCCCCCATTGCCAAGTTCATGCAGGATTCTGTCCGCGCTGCACTCACTGAGCGACTCCGGCTGGAAGAGGGAGATATTGTCTTCTTCCTTGCAGACCAGCCCAAAATCGTCCATGACGGACTCGGAAACCTCCGGGTTCGCCTGGCTCATCAGTTGAATCTGATCAAATCCGGGGCGTATGATTTTGTCTGGGTCACCGAGTTTCCTCTGCTTGAATGGGATCACGAGGAAAAGCGTTATACGTCTGTGCATCATCCATTCACGGCCCCCATGGAGGAGGATCTGAATCTTCTTCCCCACGAACCGGATAAGGTGCGCAGCCGGGCCTACGATCTTGTTCTCAACGGCATTGAGATCGGGGGGGGAAGCATTCGAATCCATCGCCAGGACATCCAGGGACTGGTCTTTCGAGCACTGGGAATCAGAGAGGAAGAGGCGCAGATGAAGTTCGGTTTTCTACTCGAAGCGCTTCAGCACGGTGCGCCTCCCCATGGAGGCATCGCATTCGGTTTTGACAGGCTGATCATGTTGCTGACCCATTCCCTCTCCATCAGGGATGTGATCGCCTTTCCCAAGACCCAGAAGGCAACCTGTCTCATGAGTGGAGCCCCGTCAGAGCCTGAAATCGGTCAATTACTTGAACTGTGCGTCAAGATCGAGAATCAGTAACTCGTTGTCGCCTGCAGGACACATTCTCTGAACGCAGTCATCTGCCATGATGACTCTTGACTTCACCAGAGATGACAGAAACCACACAGAGAATCATATGATGGAAGTCTCCGCAGGCTCTGCGCACTCGGCGGCAGAATCCGGCGCTTTTCATCATGATGGGCATTCCATGGGGGCGTGAGGGGTAATTTCTCAATAAGTCAAGGTGACCATTGCTTCAAGGATCGGCTTCCCATACCCGGCACATTGGCGCAAAGGCTGTCAGGATTGGAATCCCGACCTTCTTGTTGAGAGAGTACAGTGATGGGCTCTTCGACGGTGAGGCAGGAGGTCAGCCGGTTGCACATCTGGTTTCCCCCATGATCGAAGGGGGTGA
This sequence comes from Deltaproteobacteria bacterium, assembly GCA_012517775.1. Taxonomy (GTDB): domain Bacteria; phylum Desulfobacterota; class Syntrophobacteria; order Syntrophobacterales; family Syntrophobacteraceae; genus JAAYUJ01. The sequence continues at coordinate 4,901 of JAAYUJ010000015.1, read as the reverse complement.
CGAGCCGGTTGCACGTGGTTCTTATGAATCGTACCATGGGGGGAAGCAGCCGGCGTTTCCTCCATACACTCTTAAAGTAAAATATACTACTCGTTAAGAGTTGGAGGTGACTTCTCAATGAGTCCCTATCTCTCGTCCTGTGTCGGGTTTCCACAACCGACATACGGGTGCAGACGCTGTCGGGATTGGAGTCCCGACCCACTTATTGAGAAGGTGCGAGTCGGGGCGCAAAGCCGTATCCCCATGAACAGGAGACATCATCCATGGCCCGATGGAACCCCAAAAGACGGGTTTTGGAACACGAGCATTCCAAGTTCTGGCAGCACAATCTGATGGAAGTTCCGGAACCCAACCTCATGAGGGAAATCTTCTCGTATGAGGAAGTGCCCAAGATTGATTTCGATCATACACTACTGCCCATTGATCCCGCTGAGGACATCTTCATCACGGACACCACCTTTCGAGATGGGCAGCAGGCTCGGCCACCCTACACAGTGAAACAGATCGAAACCCTGTTTGATTTCCTCCAGCGTCTTTCGGGACCTCAGGGGGTTATCCGTCAGTCGGAGTTCTTCCTCTACACATCGAAAGACCGTCAAGCTCTGGAGCAATGCCTTTCCAAGAACTACCCCTATCCGCAGATCACAGGGTGGATCCGCGCAGTGGAACAGGATCTTCAGCTTGTTGCGGACATGGGAATCAAGGAAACGGGCATTCTCACGTCTGTTTCCGATTATCATATCTTTCTTAAGCTCAAAATCGATCGTAAGGCAGCTCTGGCCAAATATCTGGGAATCGTTCGCGCTGCTCTTGAAAAGGGCATCACTCCCCGTTGCCACTTTGAGGACGTCACGCGGGCCGACATTTATGGATTCTGCATTCCTTTCGCCATTGAGCTCATGCGTCTGCGTGAAGAAAGCGGGATAGACATCAAAATACGCCTTTGCGACACGCTGGGCTTTGGAGTTACCTATCCTGGAACCGCTCTGCCCCGAAGCGTGCCCAAACTGGTGCGCACGTTCATAGACGATGGCGGAGTTCCCGGGAATTTACTCGAATGGCACGGTCACAACGACTTCCACAAAGTGCTGACCAATGCTGCTTCTGCCTGGCTTTACGGATGCAGCGGAGCGAACGGCACGCTGCTCGGTTTCGGGGAAAGAACTGGAAATGCGCCGATAGAAGGCCTCATCATGGAATACATCTCCCTCAAGGGATCCCTGTCCGGCATCGACACCACCGCCATAACCGATATGGCCGAGTATTTCCAAACTGAGCTCGGATATCGCATTCCCCCGAATTATCCTTTCGTAGGTGAAGAATTCAATGCGACCCGGGCCGGAATCCACGCCGACGGCCTGGTCAAGGATGAAGAGATCTACAACATCTTCAACACGGAGAGGCTCCTGAAGAGACCTGTCAGCATCATCGTCACCGATAAATCCGGGGTTTCAAGTATCGCCTACTGGGTGAACAACCGGCTGCGCCTGGAAGGGGAAAGGCGTCTTGACAAGCGTCACCCTGGGGTTGTGCGGATTCATAAGCGGGTCATGCACGAGTACGAGGAGGGGAGAAACACGTCGATATCGACCGAGGAACTCGAGCGTTGGGCCAGACGTTATCTACCCGAATACTTCGTCAGTGAATTCGATAAACTCAAGAGAAGAGCCAACGCGCTCGCTGCCCATCTTGTGGAGGAAGTGGTGGAGAGCGAAGCCATCAAGACCATGGACCCCAGTCGCCAGGAGCCCGTCCTCCAGACCCTTCTGGATCTCAACCCATTCATCCAGTATATCTACATCACCGACCAGGAAGGGCGAAAGATCACCAGGAATATCACGCACATCGTCGATAAGGCGAAATACGAAAGCGCCAAGTTGGGTGAGGATCTGTCGGACCGTCCATGGTTCATTGAGCCCGTTCGTAACGGCAAAGTCCACCTCACGGATTTCTACACTTCACGGTATACGGGCGCACTGTGCGTGACGGTTTCGGCGCCCATTCGCAATGAATCGGAGGAGATCGTGGGAGTGCTCGGGATCGACATCCGTTTTGAAGACCTGGCTAAAATGGAGGAAACAGGGGATTTCTAGCGGGTTTGGATCCCATACCCGTAATTTCTCAATAAGCTCAGGTATCGAGAACTTCGCAGGTCGGGTTTCCATACCCGACAACTTGGCGCTAAGGCTGTCGGGATTGGAATCCCGACCCACTTGTTGAGAAGTTACCCATACCCCTCTGATGGCGACAGGGAACTTCGAAATGAGAGACTTATGGAAAGAATCTCTTTGATCAAAAGCAGATATACGAGTCTTCTCGTTCTTCTCGTTCTTGCGGGTTGTTCGACAACGCCTTCACCTCCCAAACCTCCGCCTCAAGCCGAACTCAAGACCCAGAGGCCTTACCAGATCAACGGCATATGGTACTATCCCCTGCCCAGCGCGGAGGGTTACAGGGAGGAAGGCTTCGCGAGCTGGTACGGCCGGGATTTTCACGGGAAACCCACCTCATGTGGAGAACCGTATGACATGTACGCCATGACCGCCGCACACAAGACGCTTCCCTTGGGTACTTATGTCAAAGTGACCAACCTGCAGAACGGCAATTCGATCATTCTGAGAGTGAACGATCGCGGACCGTTTGTGTCCGGCAGGATTATCGATCTCTCCTGCAGAGCTGCTCAGGAACTGGGATCATATCAGAAAGGCCTTGCCCGAGTGAGGGTCGAGGCGGTGCAGGTGGCAACCGAACAACATATCGGGCAGAACACCTACTGGAAGGTCGATCCCCTTCCCTCGTTCCGTTACGGTTCCTTTGCCGTGCAGATAGGAGCGTTCGTTGAACAGATGAATGCTCAGCGACTTAAGGAAAAGATGTCTGGCGGGTACGGGAGCATCCAGATCTTTCCCTTCCATGACAAGGGATGCCAGTACTTTCGAGTCCAGGTCGGCAACTATCAGGACATTCTACTGGCTCAGCAGGAAATGCGACGATTGCAGGGCATGGGATTTGTCGATGCTTTCGTGGTGGCAATGGAAGGAGGATGAAATGCTCCCTCCGATTCCGTATCCCTCGGAAGATGCAGAAGCTCGATTGAAGGAAATTGCCGCCCGCAAGTTGGGAGTGGACCCACTGCTTGTCAAGAGGGTGGAGGAGATTCTTGACCGTGTCAGACGAGATGGCGATGCAGCCCTCTTGGACTACACAAGAGCTTTTGACGCTCCCGAGATGACAGCTCATGCGTTGACTGTCGGGGAGAGTGAAATCAGGCAGGCCTATGAGAGTGTCGGTGAGGATTTTGTCCATGTCCTTCAGAAGGCCATTGCCAATATCGAGTCTTTCCACAGACACCAGGCCCGCTCCTCATATTTCACCACCAAGCCGGACGGCACCTTTCTCGGTCAGATAGTCCGACCTGTCGCCTCAGCGGGTCTTTATATCCCCGGCGGCAAGGGCGGCCAAACCCCTCTCATCTCTTCAGTCCTCATGAATGGCATCCCCGCACGTATTGCAGGCGTTCCCGACCTGGCCATGGTGACTCCCCCCCGACCGGATGGAAGCGTTAGCCCCCAACTGCTCGTAGCGGCACAGGAAGTGGGAATATCCCGCATTCACAAGGTCGGCGGTGCCTGGGCCATTGGAGCTCTGGCCTTCGGAACCGACCGGATACGGTGTGTGGATGTTATCGTCGGCCCCGGAAATGTCTATGTCGCTCTTGCCAAGAGAATCGTCTTTGGCGAAGTGGGCATCGATCTTCTGGCAGGGCCAAGTGAGATACTCGTGATTGCTGACGAACAGGCCGACGTCGGCTGCGTGGCGGCGGATATGCTCAGCCAGGCCGAACACGATCCCATGGCAAGCTCAATACTGGTTGCGACGAATGAGGCGATTGCCACTGGGGCAGCGGAAAGCATCGAGAGGCAACTCGCGACCCTTCCGCGGCAGGATATCGCCAGGGAATCGCTCCAGTCTTTCGGGGCTGTTTTTCTTGTCAATGGCCTGGATCAAGCCATCGAGCTCGCCAATCGTATCGCCCCCGAGCATCTGGAGTTGCAGGTCGGCGATCCCTGGGCTCTGCTGGGCAGAGTCGAAAACGCAGGAGCAGTCTTCCTGGGAAACTGGACACCGGAAGCCGTAGGAGACTACTTTGCAGGCCCCAACCATGTGCTCCCCACGTCGGGAACAGCGCGTTTCGCTTCTGCCCTTGGCGTGGATAATTTCCTGAAGCGTACAAGTGTGATCGCCTATTCGAAGAGCGCGATGGAGAGGGATGCGCCCGCTGTTATGCGCATGGCGGAAATGGAAGGTCTCGAAGCCCATGCAGCTTCGGTAAGGATGAGGTTGAAGCGGGAAAAGGGATGAGGATACGTGAAAAACAGACTGCCCTGACGACGATCCAGAGAGCAAGGCAGGCTGTGAAGGTCAGGCAGAGCGGCTCTGGTCAATGGTGTTACCGAAAACCCACTCGAGATATTCAGGCAATCCCTGTTCAATTGGAATCGCAATGATCTCCGGAACTTCGTAGCTGTGGAGTTCGCGAACACGAGCTTGGAGTGTCGGAACAAGAGCAGTCCTTGTCTTCATTACCAACCAGTACTCTTCCTCATCGCATATCCTCTCCTTCCACCAGTAGATCGAGCGAATGCGAGGAATGATGTTGACGCAGGCAACAAGACGCTCTTCAACGAGCTTTCCTCCAACACTCATTGCCTCCTCTTCGCTTCCAGCTGTTACGAAAACAACAGACACCCCGGTCATGCCCGTCCCTCTTCCGTTGTCCAGGCAACACACCGGAGACCATAGAGCCTCCTGGGTGTTGAAAGGTTGCCTTCCTGTCGAATGAACAATCCTCCGCAGAAAAAAAGAGCTCCCTGCAACGGAGGGAGCCCTCTTTTTTCTTC
>JAAYUJ010000727.1 GCA_012517775.1 Deltaproteobacteria bacterium | reverse complement strand
TCTGTTGCCACTATTTGGTGAGTCAGGCCCAGTTGTCGCAATGCGGGTGCAACGAGTATATCATCCTCGATGATCATATCCCCTCTCTTTGCGGCGAGCATCCTGTACATCCCCTCAACAGTGGTCGCGTTGAAAACGGGAATGTCCACATCTTCAATCATGGACTTGGACCAGCCATTCCCGATATAGGAGATGACGGTATATGAACGGTCCCTCAAGTCATCAATCTTCACAACCTTATGAAATTCATTGATATGAGGATGTCCCACGTACGTATGGACTCTCCATTTCTTGATCCAGATGGGTTTTGCATGAGTGACGGTGTACATGGATCTTTCCGGTGTCGGGATGGTGGTGATCATATCGGCATCCCCCTCCTCCAACAGCTTCTGACACCTTTTCCATGGGAAAATGGAAATCGCAACGGGGATCGCCATCCTCTCTGCAAGGGCTTCCCTGACAATATCAACAAAGAAGCCTTTGTACTCTCCCGTCTCTGTCTGGTAGTTGGCAGGGGGATAGTGGGTGAAGACATATTTGAGGGGTTCCCCGGCTGTGGAGGCTTGGGGAAAAAGCACGCAGAAAATAAGAGGCAATAGTGCTCTTCCAGACATGACCGAGTCCTCATCAAAGAGTGAAAGAGTCGGGTGGGAACATGATGCGATGCAAGGGCTGTTCCGCCATTATGAGAAATAATATTGAGAAGTCAAATTCTTGGAGCTCTTTGCCCATCGACTCTCGGAAACGTCACGACAGCTCGGGCTCATCTAAATTGCTGCAGACCTGCTGCGATCCCAAAAGGGTTTCTGAGACGGCCCTGTGGTGCATTCTCAATGAGTCGGTCGGGATTCCAATCCCCACAGCCTTTGCGCCCGGGTGTCGGGTATAGGAACCCGACCTGCAAAGCGGCCGTTACCTGAACCTCCCGAGAAGATAGGGTCTGTGCAATTCTTTAAGACTCTGTCTGTCCGATCGGGTTTCCAGCGAAGCAGGTTTCCCACAATAATCTCAAAGGAATCTGCCTGCATGTTCTGAAAAGGTATAAAATTTGCTTACATTAAAGGAGCAATTCTTCATAATCAGTCTTTGGGAGGGATAGGATGGCAGCGGTCTGGTTTTGTCTGGGTCTGTTCTGCGGCTCCATGGCTGGGATTTTCATCGTGGCACTTCTTCAGGTAGCTTCCAAAAAGCGTCCTTACCCGGCTGCCGATGACATGGTCATGGAGTCATTTCCCTACAGGGTGTCTAAAACCGGTGATCTTGCAATGGATCCATCCAAGGATCGACTGGGCGCTGCTACACGTTTGAAAGACGAGTCTCAGCCTCTTTGCGAACATGTGGCATAGCTGCCTCTCGTGCCGCTGAGAGCAGGATTTCTGTCAATACATTGACTCCATCCTGTGGACTCATGGATTCATCAGAGCAGAATCATGGGGCTGATGCGTCCCATCACGTTTGTGGCTCCATCTCTCTTGACCAGCGGAATCTCTTGCCTGGAGCCGTTGTGCATCTTTGATGACACATTCCTCGGAGGGCAAGGATGTGGTTGCGTGATGGTGTCGTCTCTTGTGTACAGTCCTCGTCAGTATCTCGACGATTTGAATTCGGTTTTTCAGACAATGAGCCATTCTTTTGACGTTTACCCAACCCGTTGACTCCCCCCTCGGTGTACTTCCTGTTTTCTTGACAATGGGTTCTTGCATACATCACGAACTGTGCGTTAAAAACCTGTTCAACCTATCTCCCTTGGGAAGACCACGACGCATGACGCGGGCACAGTTCCTGATATGAACCTCAACGCGAAGTTTTTCGTATATGCAGCGGCACTCCTGGGCTTGTTTCTCGGTGCCCTCGACGCCCTCATCGTAGGCGCAGCCATGCCCACGATCATGTCTGAACTCGGGGGACTCCACCTGTACAGCTGGGTATTCTCAGCCTATCTCCTGACCCGGGCCGTCAGTCTCCCGATTTTCGGAAAGCTGTGTGATCTTTTCAGTACCAGGAAACTGTACCTGGCCGCTATTTTCATTTTTGTAACCGGGTCACTCTTCAGCGGGGCCGCCCAAAACATGGCTCAACTCATTGCTTTCCGAGCCGTGCAGGGGATCGGCGCCGGAGGAACCTTCGCCCTGGCGTACATCGTGGTTTCCGACCTCTCTCCGTCGGATAAACGCGGCAAGATGCTTGGATGGATCAGTTCGGTTTGGGGAATCGCCAGCATCCTCGGGCCGGCGATGGGCGGCTTCATGGTGGCTTTTTTGTCATGGCGATGGATCTTTTATGTAAACGTGCCACTCGGATGCCTGGCAATCGCCGGCATTTATTTT
>JAAYUJ010000142.1 GCA_012517775.1 Deltaproteobacteria bacterium | reverse complement strand
GTCGTTATGTGGGCTTATGGAAAAGTGACGCATGGCATCTGCTTTGGGCACCGCATTCAGGAATGATGAGGAAGGGAGTATCACACGCAGACAAACAACAGGTCCCGGAATCAACTCAACTCCATCTTTTCTCCATTCTTGAGGGAGCAGATGATCCGGTTTGCACGCTCTTCCACTTCGGGAATCATTTCCACGAGAGCCTTGAGCGATGTGAGGATTTTTTTCGTCTGATACTTGTGGGGAATCTCCAGATCAGGATGATCCAGAAAGTCCAGTATTTCATTCAAGACTTCCGCTTTCTCGACATTGAAGTCCATATAGGCAAGTTTCGGCCATTTTGCCTTGAGATCCGGGGACAAATGGTTCACCTGGTGGGCCAGGCTCTCATCCATTCCCATCCAAATGGCCCCTTCAAGTTTGAAAAGGAGCCCTTCTATCTCATCTTTATGTTCATTCCAAACCGTGACTTCACTGAGAAGTCGCCGCCATCTGGGGACGATTTTGTTTCCCAGCCACTTTTCTCCCGCTTGAGGCAACAGGGAGAGGTTGGACAAATCCTGTTGTTCCAGGAGAAGCTCCTTGCAGAGCTTCAAATGATTTCCGGACCCGTTGAGCTCCGGCAATCCCAAAGTCACAAGCTGGTTCAAACGACTGAGGATCTCCTTCTTACTTTCCAGATTCGGAAATGCCTTCTTCAACTGAAGCTCCCACTGCTCCCTGAGATACCCAATCTCCGCATTGACAGCTGAAAAAATGAACCCCAGCTTGATAAGGGTGTTCCTCAATTCATGGGCAAGCACATTGCAACTCTGGAGGCGCTGCTTGTCGAGAGTTTTCTGCGCCTCCGACATCGTCTCGCGAATATGATGGGAAAGAAGCTGTGTTCCCAGAGTACGGGAGAGTTTTTTGATAATCTTTGTGGATGGGTCGCCACGCCTGATTCTATTTGTTTTGAAATGGATCTTGATGACGGCCACCACCACGTAGTCGCATTCCAACCAGATCGGCTGCCCCTCGTAGGTCAGTGGGTAATCCAGCGTGTCGAGGCGCTCTCCGTAGAGGTCCGTCTTCTTGACCAGAACAGGCTCCATGTGGTGGTAATCTTCCGCTTCACCGCTCAATTGCTTTCTAACACTGCGCAGATCCTCGTAGGGATCGTCGGCGGTCCAGCTCTTCTGCTTTTCGATACACCAGCCCATGGCTTCCTTGACGTGCCCGGGCATGTCTCGGTATTGTTCCCAGGTCTTGCCGGGATAATTATAGTCTGAGATCTCGGGAAGTCCCCATTGGATCGGACCATCCCCTTCCTGCCTTATACCGGAGGTGATCCTCACAACCTGAAGTTTGGGCATGGGGCCAACACGATAGATTGTGCCCTTGGTGGAGTCGCTGAGACAAAAAAGTATGGTTTCAATCATATCCTTGCATGTCTTCGCAAGGATATCACTGTCGATGATCATCATTCCCGCCTCGTGCAGCACTTCCATCCCGCCCACCAAATTGCATTGGCTATGAACCTTCTATATTGATTTTCCAATCGGGTCAACACGCATTTTGAATGAGCAAAATACAACTTTATTATAACCGATCAGATCACAGGCGAAGACCTGTTTCAGAGAAAAAGAGGAAGCAGTTTTCCGGAGAGAATCGGGGACGCATTTTTCCAGCCATCCAGGAGAGTGCCCCCCTGTTGTCTTGCAGTCAGAAAGACTTCAGCGCGTTGTCTCCCCCGCCTGAGTCAGGAAACCGCACTGTCTCAACAAGCAGGTCGGGATTTCAATCGCAACAGCCTCTGCGTCATGGTGTCGGGTATAGAAACCCGACACACAGAGCAGTCATTCCCTTGACTTATTGAGAAGTGACAAGAAACCGGAGAGACTCCATACCAGGCACAACCTTTTGGGGATCGGCAAGGCTCATGCTCTCCCATACCGCTCGGTGAAACTTGCCACCATCCGACTGAGATCAGGCGACATGGAATCGGGGAGCAACCTCCATTCCCAGTTGCCGTGACTGACCGAGGGAAGGTTCATTCGCGCACTCTCGTCGAGCCCCAGAAAATCCTGCATGGGAATGATACATGTGGTCGCTACGGACATCATGGCAACTCTGATCAATTCCCAGTGGATTTCATGATCCTCCAGAACTCTTCCGAAATAATCGAAGATTCGCTCCCTGTCGCTTGCGCTCAGCTCGTTTCTGAACCAGCCTCTGATGGTATTGTTGTCGTGCGTTCCCGTGTAGACAATGCATTCCCTGATGTGGTTGTGGGGTGCATAGGGATTGGTGCGGATATCACCGTAAAAGGCAAACTGCAGCACCTTCATCCCGGGAAATCCAAAAAGGTGCATGATTTCACGGACATCTGCGGTAATGATTCCCAGATCCTCGGCTATGATAGGCATGAGAGGAAAACGCTGTTGGAGTGCACTGAAGAAATCCTCCGCAGGCGCTTCCACCCACGCGCCGTTTATGGCGGTCTCTTCGGAGCCAGGCACCTCCCAATAACCCGAAAAACCCCTGAAGTGATCGAGCCTCACCAAGTCGACAGTTTTCAGGGTATGTTCAAAACGATTGACCCACCAGGCGTAACGTGATTCTCTCAAGACATTCCAATCATAAACCGGATTTCCCCAGCGCTGACCAGTCGGACTGAAATAGTCGGGCGGCACTCCCGCCACAAAAATGGGCCTCTTTTCAGCATCCAGCTTGAAAATAACCGGGTTCGACCAGACGTCGGAACTGTCAAGACTGACATAGATTGGCATATCACCTATGATTTGTATGCGTCGTTCGTTGCAGTAGCTTTTGAGTGCCCCCCATTGTTTTGAGAAAAGGTACTGCAGGAAGACTTCCTCGAAGACTCTGTCCCTGAGCTCTTCCCTTGCCCGAGCCAAGGCATGTTCGTCCCTGTCCCTGAATTCCGGCGGCCATTCATTCCAGGGCAGTCCCGAAAACCGCTCCTTCAGAGCCAGGAAAAGAGCATAATCTTCAATCCATTTCCAGTTCGCCTTGCGGAATGCATGAAACTCCCCATGGCAAGAGCTCGCTGCATCCTTGAAACGTTGTGCCGCCAGTCTCAGAATATGTGTTTTGTACTGAGTAACCGACTCGAAATCGACTCTGTTCATGGGAAACCACGGCATTTCCGCCACATCCGACGAGGAGAGGTACTGCTCCTCAACCATGGACTCCAGGCTGATCAAGAGCGGATTACCGGCAAAAGCGGAACAGCTCGAATAGGGAGAGTTGCCATAGGCTGACGATGTCGGATTCAAGGGCAGAATCTGCCAGAAGGTCTGCTTTGATTCATGTAGGAAATCCGCGAATCGATACGCCCATGGCCCGAGGTCTCCAATTCCGCAGGGTGAAGGAAGTGACGTAATGTGTAGGAGTATTCCGCTTCTCCGAGCAACCATGGGTATTCCTTCTTGAAAAGGGATAAATCCAGACCATCATGCGCTGAAAACTGATCCTGTCCGCCATCAGCGCCTCTGATGTTGACATGATTCGTTCGTCACTGTTATTTGAGACATTCGATTGAACAATCGTGGAATTGAATGCAGTGCTCACTTTTAAACACTGAACGAGCAGGTGTCAATTTCCATTCCGTTTTTCGTGAGCAGAGTGAGAGTAACCGGAGGATGCAGGATCATACTGGAAAACGATGCATCATCGCATGGGCCATGTATGACTGGGCCAACTCGGCCTTTGCCACGACAGTCATGGCAGGTTTTTTCCCTGTTTTTTTCAAGGAATACTGGAGCGCGGAGGCGGAAATCAGTGTCACGACTTTCAAGCTGGGCGCTGCGAACTCCCTTGCCAGTATTCTGGTTGCACTTTCCGCGCCCTTTCTGGGGGCAATGGCGGATCGAGGAGGCGTCAGAAAACGTTTTCTTCTCACCTTTGCCTTCCTGGGAATCGTTGTAACGGGAGCACTCTATTTCGTAGCCAGGGGTGAATGGCAATGGGCTGCAACTCTTTATGTTCTCGGCATCATTGGGTTCTCCGGCAGCAATATTTTCTACGACTCGCTCCTTGTAAACGTGGCCGGTGAAGACAAATGGGATCTGGTTTCAGCCTTGGGGTTCTCCTTGGGGTATCTTGGCGGCGGACTGCTTTTCGCTTTGAATGTTCTCATGACCCTCCGACCGGATTTCTTCGGTTTCGCCGATACCGGTGATGCCGTGAGGACGTCTTTCTTCTCCGTGGCTATCTGGTGGGCTGTCTTTTCCATCCCTCTGATGCTTTTCGTGAAGGAGCACCGGAGCGTCAACGGTCCCGGAAACCGGCACATTGTGCGGGATGGAGTGAAGCAGGTTTTGACAACCATCGGACACGTGCGAAGACTCCGGATCGTTTTTCTCTTTCTGTTGGGATACTGGCTTTATATAGACGGTGTCGACACAATCATTCGTATGGCGGTGGACTACGGAATGTCTCTGGGTTTCGATTCCAGAAGCCTGATCCTGGCACTTCTCATCACACAGTTTGTAGGATTTCCTTCAGCCATCATGTTTGGGAAGTTGGGGGAAAAGATCGGAGCAAAAAAAGGGGTGCTCCTCGCTTTAGCGGTTTATCTCGGCGTCACGATTTATGGCTTTTTCATGGACAGGGAAGCCGAATTCTATATTCTCGCCGGCGTCATCGGTCTGGTCCAGGGCGGTGTCCAATCGCTCAGCAGGTCCCTTTACGCCCGTATCATTCCAAAGAACCTTTCAGCGGAGTTCTTTGGCTTCTACAACCTCCTGGGGAAATCTGCCGCGGTGGTGGGTCCTCTGCTCATGGGCACTATCAGTATGAAGACAGGCAATCCGAGACTCTCCATCCTGTCCATTGGCGTTCTTTTCGTATCAGGAGCACTCATCCTCATGGCGGTCAATGAGAAGGATGGCAGGCGGGCAGCAGTGGTCCTGGAAAATGACCCGCTGTTCCCGCCCCCGATGAAAGGCTGACCAAATCCACCAAGTCCTGCCAGAAGCAATGGAACCTCGAGTCAAATGAACCGACTGCAATGCCTCCCATGCACCATGAATGATACAGAAACGGCAAAAAAAATCCCCCTCCTTTCCAAACTTGTTCTATAATGGTGTTTCTCATTCTGGGTAAATTGAGCGGTACCCAGTTCACGGAGAACGAAAGATATCGGCTTTGCAAAAGAATTCTAACGATCACTGTTGGCCCTGATCCCTGCACGCATCCGTTTTCCAATCATTCATGCCGAAGGACTGAAATCCTCGGAACGTGGAATTCCAGCTCCAACTCTCAATTCTGTAAGTTCGAAGTCCATTTAGAGCACACTCCACGGGTCCAACGCTTTTCTCAAACATCGAATATCTCCGCGTTTGGCGAGAGTCCGGCGCATGAGTGTGCCGGGGTTGTGTCGTATCCTTGTATGCGACGGAGAGACAGAAGCGCATCGAACCGAGAAACGAACGACGGCGTCGGGTATTCAAATACTCACCTACAGATTCAGGAGGTGCGAAGTGTGATGATCAGTGAAGTTGGGATCATTCAGATCTGTAGTCCGATCCAATAAGCAAGCAACGGGTGAGAGGGCCTCCTGAGCGTCCATGGCAAAGCATGGCCGGGAGTGCATAGGCAGTTATCAGCAGACAATACTTAGGATGTGTCAATGCAGGGAGAAAAAGGATCATCGACAAACAACAGGGTGCTGGTCATCGGGGCGGGCGTCGGAGGCATGCGGGCCGCTCTTGACCTCGCAGAGGCGGGTCGCGCTGTGGTTCTTATCGATAAGGCATACTCCATCGGCGGTCTGATGACACAGCTTGACCGTACATTTCCCACCAACAACTGTGATGTATGCACGCTGTCTCCCAGTCTGTCGGAAAGTGGCCGGGAGCTTCCCATCGACCTCATGACTTCCACTGAAGTGGTTGAACTGAAAGGCGATGCAGGTGATTTCAAGGTCCGGTTGACAACCATGCCCCGCTATATTGACTTGGAAAAATGCACTGCGTGCGGCGATTGTCTGGCCAGCTTTCCGGAGTGTGTCCGCTTTACTCCCGGCCTGGATCCCCGGGCGCCGACCTGCATGCGGTATCCTCAAGCAACCCCTTTTGCCTTCTCCATCGACATGAGTCGATGCCGAGACATCCAGGAACTGGTTCAGGTGTGCAAGGCAGGAGCTATCATCCCCGATGAGAAGGCCATTTCCAGGGAAGTCAGCGTCGGCTCCATCGTGGTTGCCCCAGGCGCACAGCTGTTTGATCCAGGGAACCTGGACACATACGGGTATGGAACATTCCCCAATGTAGTCACGAGCATGGAGTACGAGCGGATCCTTTCAGCCTCCGGACCGACAAAGGGGGAGCTTCTTCGCCCTTCTGACTCCAAGAGACCCCGGAAGATTGCCTGGATCCAGTGCGTGGGATCAAGAGGCCTTCAGGCGGGCGCCAACCCCTATTGCTCCAGCGCGTGCTGCATGTATGCCTTGAAAGAGGCCATCGTTACCAAGGAGCGCTTCTTCAACGACATCGAAACCACCATTTTCTTCATGGACATGAGGACATCGGGGAAGGATTACGAGCTCTACTACCAGAGGGCCAGAAATGATCTCGGCATACGTTTCGTCCGCAGCCGCCCGCATACGGTGGACCAGGATGCGGAGACCAGGGATCTGCACATCAGTTATATGCCACTGGGGGAAAATGCTTTGCGGGAGGAATCATTCGATATGGTGGTTCTCTCCACGGGATTCCAGATTTCCTCCGATATGCAGGAACTGGCCGAAAGGCTTGGAATCAAATTAAACAAGGACAATTTCGTTGAAGGAGATAGGTTCAGCCACGTAGCGACCAGCAGACGTGGCATTTATGCCTGCGGCCTTTTTGAAAGTCCCAAGGACATACCCGAAACCATGGTACAGGCAAGCGCGGCGGCTTGCAATGCCTCTGTTCACCTGGATCCCTCGGGGAGGACACCCGAAGCCAGGGAGGCATTCCCACCGGAGAGAGATGTAAGTAAGGAAGAACCGAGGATCGGGGTGTTCGTGTGCGACTGCGAATTCAATATTGGCGGTATCGTGGACGTGAACGATGTCGTCAAGAGCTTTGAGAAGGTCCCTCAAGTGGTTGTCTCCAAGATGATCGGCCATGGTTGCAGCCGAGAATCCCTGGACCTCGTGCGTCAGGCCATCGAAGAGAACAGTCTGAATCGGGTGGTTGTCGGCGCGTGTTCTCCCAGAACCCACGAACCGCTCTTTCAGGACACCCTTCGCAGAGCAGGGCTTAACAAGTACCTGCTTGAAATGGCCAACATCAGGGATCAGGGCACCTGGGTCCATATGGACCGTCCAGCAGAGGCAGTGGAGAAGGTAAAGGAACTGCTGCGGATGGCGGTCTCCAGAGTCCGTCTCGCTCGCCCCCTCGCAGATCACATCGTGCCCATGAACAGGGGAGTGCTCGTCGTCGGAGGCGGCGTGAGCGGCATGACTGCCGCTGTGAGCCTCGCGGATCTCGGCTTCAGGGTGACCCTTGCAGAGAAGACCGGCCAGCTGGGTGGGGTGGCAAAAATCATTTCCAGAACCCTGGAAGGTGCGGATGTCCGGAGCTGGCTGGAAAGCCTGGTGCAAAAGACTGCGTCCCACGGGAACATTGAGGTCTTGACACACTGCTCTGTCGTCGATCACTGCGGAACGGCGGGCATGTTCACTACGGGACTTCAGGTGGGGAGCGACTACCGCAAGATCGATCACGGGATCACCATACTGGCCACCGGTGCAATTCCCAACCGCCCCGATGAATATCTTTTGGGCAAGCACGAGGCGGTGATGACCCAGCTCGATCTGGACGGACTCCTCGAAAAGAACGCTTCAGCCGTCAGAGGCTGGAAAAACGTTGTCATGATCCAGTGTGTGGGGTCCCGTGTGCCCGAGAATCCCAACTGTTCCAGGATCTGCTGCCAGGCTGCCGTGAAGAATGCTCTGCGCATCCTGGACATCAATCCCGACGCCATGGTCTACGTGCTTTACCGGGATATGCGCACCTATGGTCTTCAGGAGGAGTATTACACGAAGGCTCGAGAACGCGGCGTGGTCTTCGTGCAATACGAGCCCGACCAGAAGCCTTCGGTGCAGTCCAACGGGAATGGGCGGTTGAAAGTCAGATTCGGAGACCCCATTCTCGGCCGTGACTTGATACTGGATGCGGATTGCCTTGCTCTGAGCACCGGGTTCATAGCAAACCAGGAGACCACGGATCAGCTGGCATCGGTGTTTCACCTTCCTAAGACCAATGATTCCTACTTTCTCGAAGCCCACGTCAAATTGAGACCCATAGACATGTCCGTACCCGGTTTCTTTGTTGCCGGGACAGCTCATGCTCCCAAGACCATCGCCGAAAGCGTCGCTCAGGCTCAGGCGGCGGCCGGCCGTGCCCTGACGCTTCTGGCAACCGAGACCATCAATCTGGGAGCCTCGGTGGCACAAGTTGACCGGGCAAAATGCGCCGCTTGTCTCATCTGTGTCCGGGCTTGCCCCTTCGAAGTGCCTTATATCAATCCTGAAGGCTACTCCGAGATAGACCCGGCAAAATGTCAGGGTTGCGGGGTTTGTGCTTCGGAATGCCCGGCCAAGGCGATCCAGCTGATGCAGTATGAGGATGATCAGATTATTGCCGAATTGGAAGGACTTTTTGAGAGGGTTTAGCATGGAAAATTTCGAACCGGTAGTTGTGGCTTTCGCCTGCCATTATTGCGCCTACACGGCTGCAGACATGGCGGGCACCAAAAGACTGAGCTATCCCCCGAATGTCAAGATTATCCGGGTGCCATGTACAGGTAAAGTGGATATGATCCATATCATGAAAGCCTTCGAAAAGGGAGCGGACGGAGTCTGCGTCGCCGCTTGCCTGGATGGAGATTGCCATTTTAAGACTGGTAACGTGAGGGCGGCGCGCCACGTCGATTACCTCAAGAAATTTCTTGACGAAATTGGAGTTGGAGGAGAACGGCTTGAAATGGTATCCATTTCCGCCGGGATGGGCGAAAAGTTTGCACAAATCGCTACCGAAATCACCGAGAAAATAAGAAAACTGGGTCCAAGCCCGGTGAGGATCGCTTAAGGGAGGGATTCACCGTCACGGACTCAACACTCATGCCTCCGGCAATGGTTCACAGAGACCGATTCTAGCGCACCGTCTCTTCGCTGACATCGAGGGAGGACCCGGCAACGGGTTCTCCCGAAAAATCAGCTCCCCTCCCTCGATTTTCAGAATCCAAACCGTCAACGACTCATTTTACAATGCCGATCACACCGCAAGCCTGCCTCGCTCCTGCTCCTCCGGTCGGCTGGGTGGTCAGATCATCGGGCAGAGCATGAACCACAACACTGCGGCCGATGATGGAATTCTGACCATCGAAGGCCAACTGGGAAACAACGGCGTCGTATTTGCCGACACCGTTTTCACCCGCTTCGATGTTGCCCAGGTCACCCACATGCTTTTTCTCGGAAGTAGGACCGCCATGGGGCATCTTGGCCGGGTTGAAATGATCCCCCGCATTCCTTGCGTCAGGGGGGCTGCAATCGCCAAACTCATGGATGTGAAATCCGTGGAGCCCCGGTTTCAGTCCAATGACCTGTGCCATCACACGGATTCCATTCCTTTCCTTCATGAAGGTCACAGTTCCTTCGACCTTGTTTCCCTGTGTCGGGTGCAGGACAGCCATTGCCTTGGACACTGCGGGCTTCTGGTCTGCTCCTTTGTCCCCCGAGCACCCCATGAACGCGACCACTGCAACAAAAACCAAAGCAAATAATCCGATCCCACGCAGATTTCTCATAAAGCATGCCTCCTTTTCTGGTTGATCCCTTCCGACGAATTACTTCCATGTGTGCAATCAGACAACTGTCCCGTGCAGGCAAAGGGGCATGATTCATGCCGATGGCAGAGAGGATTTGCTTAGGCGGCCATTCTTCGTCTTTTCAGCACTTCTCCCCGCACCCCGATGATTATCTCCTCGAGGGGAATCTCCTTTCCCGCATCCTGCATCCCCCTTTTTACAATTGAGGCCATCACGGCGCAACATGGAACTTCCATTTCGACGATGATCACACTTTTTATGCCCGAAATCCTGAAGATTTCTGTAAACTTCTTCAGGTACTCCTCGGCATCATCCAGCTTGGGACATCCCATCACGACCGCTTTACCCCGGAGGAAATCATCGTGGAAATTTGGACAGGCAAGGACCGCGCAATCAGCAGCCACCAGGAGGTCCGCGCCTTTCAGGAACGGAGCGTTCGCGGGGATGAGATTCAGCTGCACCGGCCAGTGCGTGAGTGCGGAATCAGCGGGGGTGGCAGGATCTCCGTTGAAAATTTCCGAGGCACTGGGCATTAAGCTCCTGATTTGACTGGATGGACATCCGCTGGGCATAGGGGACTGTTCCGCCTTCTTCCGGTGCTCCATCTCCTTCAGGTATTCTTCCACGGCTTCCGGATCGAACTCGTCCGCTTCACGTTCAACAATATGCAGCGCCCCCTGAGGGCATTCACCCAGGCAGGCCCCAAGTCCGTCGCAGTAGGAATCCTTCACCAGCCTTGCCTTCCCGCCAATGATCTGTATGGCCCTTTCGGCACAGGAAATGACACAGTTGCCGCAGCCGTCGCACTTTTCCTCGTCTATCTCAATTATCCTCCGCATGCTTTTCATCTCATGCCTCCCCTATTGTCACGAGGTTCGCAAATCCACCTCGGATTTCAATCCTATTTCCTGTAATTTCCAGGACACATGGATAACTCCTCAACAAGTCCTGGTGACAACTGCTTGGCAGGTCAGGTTTCCATGCCCGACATCCTGTTGCAAACGCTGTCGGGTATGGAAACCCGACTTACTTATTGAGAAACTGTACACGTTGCACAAAGCTTCGGTCCATGCTTTCCCGGTCAGCCGGCCATGAAGGAAGAGCCGAAACTCTTGCAACCGGACACATCCTGTCAAGCACCCTTTAGAAATACTTCGCGAGCCACCTTTTTGCCCGTCTCCGTAAAAAAGCTTCTCTCGATGATCGCTGTAATTCTTTCTTTATCAACAGGCTGATCCTTGTGGTTCTCCTCCAGGTTTACGATGAGATCGGCATCGTAAAGACATTTGAAATTGAGGGTCTCCTCCTCTCTCGGGTGATGGTGATGGGCGATGATGTCACACACTTCCTCGATCATTTCCTCCCGGGCTCCAAGGCGTGCGAGGATCTCCGCGGCAATGGGGGGCCCCTCTTGTTCATGGTAGCGTGCGGCGGAACTGTTGTGGTTGCGCTCCGCCTCCTTGATCCCGATGTCGTGCAGATAACCGGCGGCAATCACCACTCCGGGGTTTCCCCCTTCTTCCTTGACGATTCTTTCCGCATAGCGGGACACTTTCATGGCATGGTTGATCCGCCTGAAATCCCTTTTAAAATATGCTTTCATCTCCAGTGCCACCCGGTCCTTCAGGAGGTCCTCCCTTTGGGCAAGGAGCTCCGGAGGAAGATCTCCCAGGCACTGGGCAGCAAACCTGCAATAGGTGGCACATCCGAAATCCATTTTGGGATTGAGGAAGCGGTGGCCACAGCTTTTGCACTTCCGGGCAGACTCGTCCTTGAAAAACTCCACCGCTGCTCCACATTGAGGACACTCCACCTCGTAGATGGCACTCTCCTTCCAAAACCTGCTGTCCTGTCCCGGACATCTCATGGGTCACGTCTCCTTCATTCCGGGAAAGGCCGGGTTGGACGGCCTCTCCACGATTCCTTCCGGTCAATGGCCAATTGTCTTATAGCCTCCTAACCCAGAATCGCCTTCAGATCTTCGTCAGGAGTGCTGATGGGCTGAATGTTGAAGTTCTTCACCAGAAAATCCAGGACGTTGGGGCTTACGAAAGCAGGAAGTGAAGGACCAAGTCTGATATTCCTGATGCCAAGGTGGAGCAGGGTGAGGAGAATCGCCACCGCCTTCTGTTCATACCAGGACAGAATCAACGAAAGAGGCAGTTCGTTGACTCCGACATTGAACGCCTTGGACAGCGCAACAGCTATCTGGATGGCAGAATAGGCATCGTTGCACTGTCCCATGTCCATGAGGCGCGGCAACCCCACGATCGTCCCGAGGTCCTTGTCGAAGAAACGGAACTTGCCGCACGCGAGAGTCAGCACAATGCAGTCCTTTGGGACCTTCTCCACGAATTCCGTATAGTAGTTCCGCCCTGGTTTGGCCCCGTCACAGCCGGCAACCAGAAAGAAATGCCGGATCTCCCTGTTTTTCAATGCTTCGATGACTTGGCCGGCCACCGACATGACCGTGTTATGCCCGAAACCCACCATCACGCTCCTGCCCGGAGCGTCTTCGGGAAAGCCGGGCAGTTCAAGAGCTTTGTTGATCACCGGGGAGAAATCCGCATTCGTCACATGCACCACTCCCGGCCATCCCACCAGCCCTGTCGTGAAGATGTTCCCATTGTAGGACTCCTGAGGACGCTGAATGCAGTTGGTGGTCATGAGGATGGCCCCTGGAAACCGTGCAAACTCTTTCTGCTGATTCTGCCATGCCGTCCCATAGTGTCCATACAGGTGGGAGTATTTCTTGAGAGAGGGATAGCCGTGGCAGGGGAGCATTTCGCCGTGAGTGTAAATGTTGATGCCCTTGCCCTCGGTTTGCTTGAGAAGCTCTTCCAGGTCCTTGAGGTCGTGGCCGGAAACGAGAATGGCCTTTCCCTTCCTGGCACCGAGAGGAACAGAGGTCGGTACTGGATGGCCATAAGCCTCCGTATTGGCTGCATCCAGGATTTCCATGGTCTTGAGGTTGACCTCACCACACTTCATCACCCAGCCAAGCATATCCTGAACGGATAGATCCTTGCGGGCCGTTGCCACGAGACCCTTGTGAAGAAACGAGTTGACCGCCTCGTCTTCTTTGCCCAAGATGTGGGCATGGTCGGCATAAGCGGCGACCCCCTTCAGACCGAAGAGCAGAATGTGCTGCAGGGAGAGAATATCTGGGTCCGCGGCAGGGTCGGCCTTGAGGCCGGCCTTTTCCGCCTGGGCCAGCATCCCCTCAAGATTTGACGCCAGCGTGAAGTTTGCCTCATCGTTGGGAAGATCCACCTTTCCTCCCGCCGCCTTCACCTTCCCCTTCAGGCTCTCCCTCAACTCTACAGCACGGGGTATAAGTGTGAGAAAACGGTTGATATCGAAGTTGACGTTGGTCAGGGTCGAGAAGAGTCCCTTCATCATGAACACATCCGCTTCCGGGTCCTTCACCCCGACCTTGCGCCCCTCTGCCGCATAGAGAGCTATTCCGCGCAGGGCATAGACCAGAAGATCCTGAAGAGCCGCCACATCAGGCTGTTTGCCACAAACGCCGATTTTGGTGCATCCTTCGCCTTTTGCCGTCTGTTCACATTGATAACAAAACATGCTGATCCTCCTTTTATCGATTGATATTGTCCATGAACGAATCGCCGGGTTACGGAGAGCACTCTCATTGCGTCCTGACTCTGCCCGAGTCAAATGGACTTTTGACAATCCCTTGATTTTTCACTTCCCGAAACGCAGAAGCAAGAAACTCGCTGAGACGATTCCCGGAGATTGTTCCCCAGCCGCTTTTGCTTCCTCGTTTGAATCAATTCTAATGCCTGCCTGATGCAATAACCTTGATTTAGATCAAAAAGCTCAACTTTCCGAGGGGGTTTCCGCGGGTTGAACCGAATCATGTGAAATCGGAGTACAAGCTAAGGGGAATGCAGCATCGTGAAATCTTTAATATTAAGTTTCTCCATGGAGTGACTAGTGAAAAGTTTCTTTATATTCTCCTTTTCACCCTCCTCCATATGTGCTAGGGTAAATACAAACGTGTTGCGGCAATTCCCGTGACAACCACGGGTCGCCGACACTCTCAGACCCCTTATCGAGAGTGAAGCACTGTGTTTTGGGCGCCCCATTCATGGCGCAATGCGCGGATGCAGGAAGTCTACCTGTCCATCCGGAAAGGGGGTGGTTGCAACGCTGACTGAAGACTGACCGCAACCAAATTGCCAGCTGGATCTCTGCCCACATCGACTGCGTTCTCAGGGGTATGCAGAAGGTTGCACGGGAATAACCCTCCTGAGGCATCTCCCCGCTGTGGTGCACACTGATTGCTCATGTGCAAGCTGTTGTCGGTCGAACTCAGATGCTCCTCGTTGTTTTCATTTTCTTCATGAATTGTCTGGCTCAATTGTGCGGGCTTACCGCAAGGAGTGAACTGCGCTCCTTAAGGTAAGCTTTTTTTTGGCCTCGGTTCTCAACATCACAAGCTCCAGGAGGGATGATCATGAGCAACGGTCTTTCTTTTGATGCATTAATACCCAAGGACATGGCGACCAAGGCCGAGAATGTCGGAATCGCCAAGGCGGGGCTGGGCCCCTATCGCATGTTTGCCCTGGCGATCCTGGCGGGCGCGTTCATTGCCATGGGTGCCAATTATGCGACAACCGTCTGGGCGGGACTGGGGAAGATTGCCGTCAACGCGGGAGGTGAGACGGCGTTCACCACTTCGATACCATACGGCATACAGCGTCTCCTCGGAGGTCTCGTATTCGCCACGGGCCTGATCATGGTCGTAGTGGGCGGTTCCGAACTCTTCACCGGTAACTGCCTC
>JAAYUJ010000141.1 GCA_012517775.1 Deltaproteobacteria bacterium | reverse complement strand
TGTTATAGGGTGGCAACTCATGCGCAATGAAAAAATACTGCGAGGCCCTTACGCCAATAACAGGGTCAATCCTCATGAACCCAATGAGCTCAAATACTGGTCGCGAAAATTCGAGTGTACCGAAATGCAGCTCAAGAATGCGGTCAGGGCTGTCGGGGCATCCCCTGAAGCCGTCCGCAGCTTCCTTAAGCACCGATTTTCGCGACCGTTTTTTCAGTAACAGTGGTGACCCGATATTGCGAAGGATGAATCAAAGAACTGAGTCTCCATAAGGAGTCCTTTTCTTGGCTTCAATGGCTCCCTTCCTTTTTTGTTATGGCATATGACGGTGAGGCAGATGCACCACCTTCAGCTGAAATTCAGCAGACTGGGCGATAGAGCTCGGCGAATTTCCTGCACAACATGCTGGAATAGCTATTATTTTTTTACCGTATTGCCTTAGTGGTTGCTTGGCTGCCGACCAGTTGTATCCATGGCATTTTATATTTTTAAATGACATTTATAAGCGTCATTATATTATAACATTCATGCGAGATGCCACCTTCTTCACTCAACCAGCTTCTGCCTGGCAGCGCCGCTATGAGGCGCTTCGAGCCTTTTTTGTCGATCGCCTGCCCACTCAGCTCGTGGCGGAGCGATTCGGTTTCACTGCAGGCTATGTCCGCGTGCTCTGCCATCAGTTCAGGCACGGCAAGATCGACCTGCTTGAAATCCCCCAACAGGGTAAGTCCGTGCGTCACAAGGTGAGCTCCGAGACAAGAGGAAAGATCATCGCGTGGCGAAAGGAGAGGCTTTCCGCTGGCGAGATCGTCCAATTGCTCAGCGAAGAGGGAGTCGAACTTTCGGTCCGTACCGTGGAACGTGTTCTTGCCGAAGAGGGGCTCCCCAAGCTTCCTCGTCGTACGCGTCTCAAGCTGGGCTTCACCGTGAAAGGGGCGCAAGTGCCGGAGTGCTCCGAGACCCTTGGGTCCCTCGGGCCCCTGGACGGGCAACGTCTTGAGTCCACCGCAGCCGGCATCTTTCTGTTTGCTTCCTTCATCGCCCAGCTTGGCCTTCACGAAGTGGTTGAGGCTGCAGGTCTGCCCGGGAGCAAGGTGATTGCGGCCATCAACTACTTCATGTCCTTTCTCGCCTTGAAGCTCCTGGGCAGCGAGCGCTACGCCCACGTTGGGGAGCATGCTTTTGATCCGGCCCTGGGGCTTTTTGCCGGACTCAACGTCCTTCCTAAATGCACTGCCCTGTCCACGTATTCTTATTCCCTCGACGAGATCCACCTCACCCGATTGCAGCAGACCTTCGTTCAACGGTCCTCCCGGTTGGGCCTCTATGACGGAACCGCCATCAATCTGGACTTTCACACGGTTCCCCACTACGGCGATCAGTCGGTGCTCGAGGAGCACTGGGCTGGCGCCAGGGGAAAGGTCATCAAGGGGGCACTCACTCTCTTTGCTCAAGATGCCCAAAGCAAGCTCCTGCTTTACACCGCGGCAGACATCCAGAGGGGGGAAGCCGACGACCAGGCGCTTGCCTTCCTTTCATTTTGGAGGCATGTGCGACGCGGTGTGAAGCCGACTCTCATCTTCGACTCGAAGTTCACAACCTACGAGAACCTCTCGAAGCTCAATCAACAGGGGGTGAAGTTCATCACACTCCGCCGCCGGGGACACAAGCTCATCAAAGAGCTTGACGAGATCGACTCCTGGAAGAGGATCACCATACCGCACGAAAAGCGCAAGTTCCCCCATCCTCTGATCCATGAATCCAACATTGCCTTGGGCGGCTACGACGGTCTGGTTCGCCAGATTGTCATGCGCGGAAACGGCCATGAAAAGCCGGCTTTTATCATCACCAACGATCAGGAAGCCCCGGTGGAGCTCATCGTTGGCAACTACGCCCGTCGCTGGCGAGTCGAGAACGGCATTGCAGAAGCGGTCAAGTTCTTCCATCTCAATGCGCTTTCTTCTCCCATCCTCATCAAGGTGCATTTCGATGTGGTCATGACGATGATCGCCGACACCCTTTACAGTCGGCTGGCTCAGAACCTTCGAGGTTTCGAAGCATGCGATGCTCCGAAACTGTATCGGGATTTTGTCAAGGGAAAGGGCGAAGTGACGGTCAAGGAAGGTAATCTTGTCATCGCATACCCCAGACGGGCACATAATCCCATTTTGCGTGCTGTCCCCTGGCAAAGGTTGCCTCAGAAAGTCCCTTGGCTCGGCGATGCTCAGCTCGTTCTCAATTTTGCGTGACAGGATCCCCGAATGTTATTTCCATATGACGGTTATCCCTGTCGCGAAAATCGGTGTTAAGGGAAAATAGGGGGTCGTGGATTTCAGGACCTTTGATCCTTGCCATGAAAAGGCAGGGAGTCCTGAGACTGATGCTCATTGACCCGGCAAAGGGTGTTGGAGCCCGAGGGTTCTAACAGCTTGCTCCGCTTGCGGACGCGCAGGTGGAGGGATCAAGGGACACAAAAAAAGCCGAAGCTTTTTACAACTCCGGCCAATTTGGTGCTTCACTTGCCCAGCCTATACTCAGGCTAAAGCTTTCTCACATTCGTTGCTTGAGGACCTTTGGCGCCTTTCTCCTCCGTAAAGCTCACCCGGTCGCCTTCGCTCAGTGACTTGAAGCCTTCACCCAGAATTGCTGAGTGGTGGACAAACAAATCATGGCCGCTC
>JAAYUJ010000726.1 GCA_012517775.1 Deltaproteobacteria bacterium | reverse complement strand
CAACCCAGTCTGATCGACTGGAAAATGATCTGGATGCCCATGCTGGTTATCGTGGGGATGTTCCTGGCGGCCTTCTACCTTCCCTTGGAGAGCAAGCGTTTCACCAACGCCATTTTAGAGTCCCTTGCCCTTGTCAAATGGTATGCGAGGGAACACGTGCTGCTCTGCCTGGTCCCCGCGTTCTTCATCGCCGGGGCGATTTCCTGTTTCGTGTCCCAGGCTGCCGTCATGCGCTATTTGGGACCGACCGCCAACAAGGCCCTGGCCTACGGTGTGTCTTCCGTCTCCGGCAGCATCCTGGCGGTTTGCTCGTGCACGGTTCTGCCGCTCTTTGCCGGCATCTGGAAGCGAGGGGCCGGCTTGGGGCCTGCCATTGCTTTCCTTTACTCCGGGCCCGCCATCAATATTTTGGCCATTGTGCTCACCGCAAGGATCCTCGGACTGCCCCTTGGCATAGGTCGTGCTGCCGGGGCGGTTCTTTTCAGCATTGTCATCGGACTGCTTATGCACTTCTTCTTTATCAAGGAAGAACAGGAAAAGGTGCAGGCGGCGCTCCACATGCCCGTCGCTGAAGTCGAGCGGCCACTGTGGGTGAACATTGTCTACTTTGCCACCATGGTCGGCCTCCTGATTTCAGCCACCTGGGGCAGGCCCGCCGAGCCGGTGGGCTTCTGGAATGCCGTCTATGGGATCAAGTGGTGGCTGACAGGCGCCTTCGCCGTGGCTCTTGGGGTGGAGCTCATCGTGTGGTTCCGGGTGAAGGCGGCCAAAGTGGCGGTTGCGGGAGTGATTGTGGCGGCCCTGGCTTTCGGTTTTCCCCATGAACCCCTCATCGCCTTCAGCGCGGGCATCGTTGCACTTACTGTCCTCATCACCACGACCCGCGGGGAGGCCGAAGAGTGGTTTCTTTCCACCTGGGGGTTCACCAAACAGATCACGCCGCTTCTCATCGGCGGGATCCTGGCGGCGGGGCTTCTCTTGGGGCAGCCGGGCACGGAGGGGGTCATCCCTTCCCACTGGGTGAGCACCGTCGTGGGTGGCAATTCCATTGCCGCCAATTTCTTCGCCGCGGTGGTGGGGGCGTTCATGTATTTCGCGACACTGACCGAAGTCCCCATCCTGCAGGGCCTCATCGGCTCGGGGATGGGCCAGGGGCCGGCTCTGGCCCTGCTGCTGGCGGGACCGGCCCTTTCGCTGCCCAACATGCTGGTCATCCGAAGTGTCATGGGAACCAAGAAGACGGTCGTTTTTGTGAGCCTGGTGGTTGTGATGTCGACCGTTTGCGGAATGATCTTCGGCCACTACTTTCCGTAGTGAAACGTTAATACACAACCTATTTGCATGAAAGGAGAGTCTCATGGAAATCAAAGTCCTCGGTCCCGGATGTCCCAAGTGTCAACAAACGGAAAAAGTGGTCAAGGAAGCCGTTGCGGAGAGCGGTGTGGATGCCAGGGTGGAGAAGGTCACAAACATCCTTGACATCGGCCAGTACGGTGTGTTTGGAACACCCGCTGTTGTCGTGGACGGTGAAGTCAAGTCTGTGGGGAAGGTACCCACCAGGGCCGAGGTGCTCAAATGGATCAGGAAATAACCGGTCCCGAAAAAGGAGGGAGAAACCATGGCTGAAGAGTGCTGCACACCCGGTGGAAACATCATGATCCTGTCTTGCTCGGGGGGTTCCAATGTTGGTCAACTCGCCAATCAGGCAGCAGTTGAGTTGACCCAGGAGGGGTTTGGAAAGATGTTCTGCCTGGCAGGGATCGGAGGGCAGTTGAGCGGCTTTGTCCAGTCGGCCAGAGACGTACCCGAGATGGTGGTGATCGACGGCTGTGCCGTCGGGTGCTCCAAGGCGTGCCTGGAACAGGCGGAGGTGCCGGTGGGAAATTATTTGATTCTGACTGATTTGGAGATCGAAAAAAACAAAGATTTCAACCTCAGGAGAGACGAAATAGAGAGGGTGAAACAGGCCGTAAAAGCCGCCTGCGAGGCCACGAAATGATCATCGACGAAACGGGGCACGTAAGACCAGGGTTCAGCACCGATGATTATGAAGGAGAACAATCATGTCGAAGGAATGGTCTCCATCCGTAAATCACATTTTTGTTGTTCCCTGCTCCGGCCCCTGCAATGTGGGGCTGCTGGCACATCAGGCAGCTGTCGAGTTGACCCGGGAAGGGTCCGCCACGATGCTCAACCTCGCGGGCATTGCCGGGCATCGCAGCACCTTTGTGGAAGGGGCCCGGGAACTGATGAATCGAATGGTGGTCCTGGATGGGTGTTCGGTGCAGTGTGCCGGAACCACTCTCCACCATGTGGGAGTTGACGTGGAAGCCCATCTTGTTGTGACGGATCTTGGAATACAGAAAAGCGACGACCTCAATTTCAGAGAGGAAGACGTCATCACGGTCAAGAATGTGCTGAAGGACCTTGCACCTCGAGTGGCCGCGGGTCTGCCGCCCGAAAAGCCCAAGTGCCTGTGCACCGAGGAGT
>JAAYUJ010000725.1 GCA_012517775.1 Deltaproteobacteria bacterium | reverse complement strand
CTCGACCCCACTTCCTTTCTGTCACCGCTCTGCGAGAGGTTGCCTCAGGCAGCGTGCATTCTCGACGTTGGGTGCGGATCAGGCCGGGATTTGCTTTGGTTGAAGAACCGGGGCTTCAACGTCCTCGGCTTCGATCGTTCCTTCCAAATGGCCGCCTTGGTGAAGCAGCAGGTGGGATGTTCGGTAATCGTTGGAGATTTCACGGCATTCGATTTCTCACGGTTCTCGATGGATGCCACGATACTGGTCGGCGCCCTTGTGCATCTGCCTTGCGAGTACTTTGGAAGTGTTTTTGCCAACATCGCCGTGGGGGTGAAAAAGGACGGTCTCGTTCTGCTCACCATGAAAGAAGGAAGAGGAATTTCAACCGATTCTCACGGGAGAGTCTTCTATTACTGGCAGGATGAAGACTTGCGGAAAAGCCTGGATTCGATGAAGCTTCGCATTGTCCATTTTCACAGGCACGAGTCGGTAAAGGATAAGAAGGATATGTGGCTGACCTACGTTCTGAGTAAAACTGACTGATAACCGAAGGTAATTGTCTTGTCAGCAATAATCCATCGCAAGCTTGTTCGCGACAGAGTTCCGGATATCATTCGAGAAGAGGGCGGCTCACCTGTTGTGCGAACCCTCACTGCGGATGAGTTTCGAGATGCCGTAGGAGCAAAGCTTATAGAGGAAGCCCAGGAACTCTTCCGTTCATGGCGGACCGGCAACGCCAAGGCAATCCTTAAAGAGTCAGCGGACGTCCTGGAAGTCATACTTGCCGCCATTGGGATTCATGGCCTTACACTGGACGATCTGCTTGCAGAGAGGGACAGAAGGCTTAGGGACAGGGGTGGCTTCCTCAAGATGCAGTTTCTGGAATGGGTTGGTGAATCTACAGCCGCCGTGGAAAGCTTTGAAGATGCCCCTCGGCTCTTTCTCGGCCCAGCAGAGAGTCCCCGCCTGATCAACCTGATCAAGTCCGAACTAGCCCGTAGCAGGACAGCATGGATTGCATCCGCCTTTTATTCACCTGGCTTGATGAACCTATTGCTGCGAGACTTTACCAGGTTCATTGCCGAGGGCTGCGATTTGCGAGTCATCCTTTCCACGATGGGGAACATTACCCGCCCCGAACATCTCACTCACCTGCGCGATGTCGTCCCGGGTATTCAGTTGCGGGTGTTCCATCCACCTGATATCCCTTTCGAAGAGGAACCTCCCAGTTTTCATCTCAAGATCTACCTCTTTCAACATGTCAATGGAAACGGCTCCTTGCTCATTGGATCCTCCAATCTCACCGAGGCAGGATTCTGCAGGAATATAGAGTGGAATTACTTTTCCCAGAGTGAAATCAATCTGCCCTTTGAGGATCGGTCTCCCTTCGACAAAGCATCGGAGGCTTTCAGACACTATTGGGAAAATGCGACCGTTAATGTCTCCGATGACTTTCTCGACGGCTACAGGAAAAGATTCAAACCTCAACTCTTCCCTCAACGTACGGGAGAACCGAATGAGATTGAGCAAGGCTTCACAGGCGTGTTCGACTCCCAGAAGGCTTTCGCCGTTGCACACGGCAGGAGGATTACGCCCAATGAAGCGCAGGTGGAAGCATTAGAGAACCTCTCTCTTCTTCGCAGTCGGGGAATCGACAAGGCTGCCGTCATTGCCGCCACGGGAGTCGGCAAGACCTATCTCGCAGCTTTAGATTTCAAACAAACAGGCATGAGGTCCTTGTTGTTCATCGCACACCGGGAGACCCTTCTCCAGGCTGCCATGAGGAGTTTTCGCACGGTTCTGGGGGATCCTCGATTCGGGATGTTCGTCGGGGGCGGAAGACACCCAGACGAGGAGGCTGGATCGGTGTTTGCTATGATCCAAACCCTCAGCAGAATGGAACATCTGCAAAAGTTCACACCCGATTCCTTTGAGTACGTCGTTCTCGATGAGTTTCACCATGCCGAAGCGGAAAGCTACCGCAAGGTGATCGGGCATTTCAAACCGGCATTTTTCCTTGGACTCACGGCGACTCCCGAAAGAATGGACGGCCAGGATGTTCTCGCGCTTTGTGACAGGAACATCGCCTACGAACTGAGGCTCCTGGATGCTGTGGACCGGGGACTTCTCACACCATTCCAGTACTATGCAATTCACGATCCTGTTGATTACGATCAAATCTCTTGGAGAGGTACCCACTATGATTTGGACGAACTCACCACCGCCCTGGAAAACGATACCCGCACCACGATCATCGCGACCAATCTGAAGAGATACCTGCCACCATCCGGAAAGACCAGGGCGCTCGCTTTCTGTACCTCTGTATCCCACGCCCGATATACGGCTCATGCCCTTGCAAGGGACCACGGCATACCGTCGTTGGCCCTGACCGGAGAAGACCCGGAGGATCGAAGACAGGACGTTATCAAACGGCTGCAGGATGAGAACGACCCTCTGCAGGTCATCTGCACCGTGGATATCTTCAACGAGGGAATCGACATCCCCGAGGTCACCCACATCCTCTTCCTCCGCCCCACGCAGTCCTTTACCGTCTTTCTCCAGCAACTGGGCCGTGGCCTCAGGCTCAAAGAGGGGAAGAGTTTCGTCGTGGTGATGGACTTCGTCGGCAATTTCAGGCGGGCTCATGTCGCACCCCTCGCCCTGAAAGGTTACACGTCGGAAGCCGATTTTG
>JAAYUJ010000724.1 GCA_012517775.1 Deltaproteobacteria bacterium | reverse complement strand
GAACGGAACTCCACAACAGTCAGCGACTCCGACTATCTCTGGCTGGACTGACTCTATCTGCAAGTTCGTTGATTCCTTTGCATCCCGATTTTTGTGCGTGCAGGTCTCGGACACGTCATGCCGTCTCTGAACAAATGAAAACCGTGACTTTTCAATAAGCCCAGGTAGCGATAGATTCGTAGGTCGGGTTTCCACACCGGACACATCGGCTCAAACGCTGTCGAGATTGGAATCCCGACCCACTTATTGAGTAAGTACGGAAATTGAATATACCTTTCATCGCCGGTCAGAGAGGAATTTCCTCATTGTAATCAACCTTGGGGCAAAGGGAGGGACATATCGTGAACACTTTCCTTTCGAGCCTGAGACTTCGTGTCATTCTCATCGCATTGATAGCTCTGCTTCCGGCATGGGCTATGATGCTTTTCAGTATCTCTCGGCAGCGGGCGATCATTGAATCAGACGTCATGAAGGAAAGCCTGCGAACTGCGGAGCTCGCAGCCAGCAATGAGGAGCAAGCCATCGAAGGCATCCGGCAGGTACTGACGATTCTGGACATCTTCTTTCATACGAACCTGATGACTCCAAGAGAGTGTTCAGGGTTCTTGAAGCAGGTGGCCGGCAAGTTCGGACATTACGCCAATCTGGGAGCGGTGAACCGTCGGGGGGATGTCCTTTGCAGCGCTCACCCGGAGCAGGATACCCTGAATGTTGCCGATTCCCCCTGGTTCCAGAGGGCCATCCAATCGAAGCAATCCGCCGCGGGAGATTACCAGATCGCAAGGGTCACCGCAAAGCCGGTTCTGATGGTCGCACGCCCAGGCATCAGCTTCGAGGACCGGGTGCAAACGGTTCTTTTTGCCGCCATCGACCTGGAGTAGCTCCATGACTTCCATGTCCCCAAGAGGGCGGAATCCATCGAAGGCGCCTTCCTTGCCCTCGCGGATCGCAACGGAATGATTTTGCCCCCTCATCCGAAATCCCTTCGGGAGGTCCCGGCGCTCCCGAACGAGACCCTGCTTGAGGCGATCAGCCGCGGTGGATCTACCAAAGTCCTCACGGCAAAGGATTCACGGGGGGTTGAGTACGTCTGCGCCGTTTCACCGATTCAAAGCCGGTCTTCATCGAGGGCCTTCAATGTGGTTCTTGGAATACCCGGAGACGGGGCTTTCGCCGAAGCCAACCGCTCTCGCAACATAAACCTGCTCCTTCTGGGAGGCGTGAGCATTCTCATGCTAGCTGTCTTCTGGATGGCTGCAAACTCGACCATTCTGGGACGGCTGAGCGCACTTTTCAGTGCTGCCCGGGGTCTTGCGGCAGGTGACTTGAAAGCCCGGAGCGGACTCGTTCACCAAGTAGACGAAGTGGGGCGTTTCACCAAAGCCTTCGATGAAATAACTCAGGCCCTTGAACTGCGCGAACGGGAGCATCGGGAGGCCGAGGGCAGGATTCGGTCTTCAGAAGAACAGTTGAGACGCCTGCAGACTCACATTCGACAAGTGCGTGAAGAGGAGCGGCTCCGGCTTGCACTTTAGGTCCACGACGATCTGAGGCAGGCGCTGACATTTTTGAAGATCGATCTGTCGTGGATCCGAAGGAAGACCACCTCCGACGACGCAGAAGCCTTACGGAACAAGCTGGACGCAATTGCAAAGATCATTGACGATGCCATGGACACAGTGCATCATGTTTCTTCCGAACTGCGGCCGAGAATTTCGGACGATCTGGGACTGGCGGAAGCCCTCGCATGGCAGGAGGAAGAATTCCAGCGGCGAACCGGAATCTCCTGCAACGTCACCATCGAAGACGACGATCTAGATCTCCAGCAGGACCAAGCCACTGCCGTCTTTCGTATTTTTTAAGAAGCTCCGACAAACGTGGCTCGTCACGCAGGGGCCTCTCAGGTGAACGTCTCGCTCGAGGTCGACTCCGGAGCGCTCATGTTGCTCATACGCGATGACGGAAGAAGCATTCGCCCCCAAGAGATCGAAAGTACCGCCTCCTATGGCCTCTTGGGAATTCGGGAAAGGGTCCACGCGATGGCCGGAGAGGTGTAGATCGCTGGAAATGTCGGCGCAGGAACGAAACTGAAGGTCTCGATCCCCCGGGCGAAAAACAGCAGGGTTGAATGATTGTGATCCGAGTCATCATTGCAGACGATCATCCCATTGTTCGCAAGGGGCTTAAAGAGATCCTCGCTGAGGATCAGAGCATCGTAGTGGCCGATGAAGCGGGCGATGGTCGTGAACTGCTTAGAAAGGTCCGAGAAAACGATTTCGACGTGATCATTCTGGATATCAGCATGCCCGATCTGGATGGCCTCGATGCACTGAGACAGATCAAGGCCGAGAAGAATACAGCGCGCGTTCTCGTGCTGACAATCCATCCCGATGCGCGATATGCCGTTCGGTGCCTCAAACTGGGAGCCAAGGGCTGTCTCACCAAAGGAAGCGCTCCG
>JAAYUJ010000140.1 GCA_012517775.1 Deltaproteobacteria bacterium | reverse complement strand
CTCCGCTTTGCGCAGCCTTTCCTCTCTCCCTTTTTTCCTTTCCCAGGCCGATTCGATCTTGTCCATGAGCTCTTCGACGGGGCAAGGTTTCAGGAGGTACTCGTAACCGCCAAGTCGCATGATATCGACGGCGATGTCCACGGAAGCATGGCCGGTTAAGATGATGACTTCTATGGTGCGATGGCGTTTCTTGAGCGCTGCGAGGGCTTCTATTCCATTCATTTCGGGCATCTTGACATCGAGAAGGACAACATCGTAGGGAGCCCTGTCCAGCTCTTCAAGGGCTTCCCTTCCACTGCCCACCGATTTCGCATCTACCCCTTTGACCGTGAGCAGCTTGCACAATGTGGTTCTGAACCTCTCTTCATCATCTACGATCAGCACTTTGGGTGCACCAGTCATTCCCGATGATCTCCTTTCCTCGCTGCAATGGGTAACCGAACCGTGAAATTTGTTCCTTTCCCCACTTCGCTCGTCACATCGATCCGCCCCCCCAGTCGACTGACAATACCATGGCATATTGAAAGGCCCAAGCCTGTTCCCTTTCCCTGCGGCTTCGTGGTGAAAAACGGATCAAAAATCTTGGCGAGATGTTCTGAAGGGATTCCGCAGCCGTTATCCCTCACGACGATCTCAACCGCATCATCTCCAGTTTGACCTGTCTCCACCGTGATGGTGCCTCTTTCACCTATGGCAAATGCGGCATTATTCAGTAGATTAAGAACCACCTGCCGCATGAGTGGAGCATCCGTGTGCACGAGGGGCAGGTCCTTCCCGTATTTTCTGATGATCTGGATCTCCTTCTGCACCGCCTCCTTGTCCACGAGTCGGGCCATGTCCTCGATGAGCCGGTTCATGTCCACACTCTGGATAAGAGGTTCCTTCTTACGGGCAAAATCCAGGAGCTTGTGTGTGATCTCCTTGCAACGGTCAACCTGGTGTGTAATTTCCCTCAAAGAATCGGCCAGTTCGCCGAATTTCGAAAAGTGCCTTATCTCTTCGCCTTCCATGAGCACTCTAACCCACTCGACTTCCTGACCGATAATGGCCAACGGATTGTTGATCTCATGAGCAATTCCCGCAGAGAGTTCCCCGATGGAAGCCAGCTTCTGGGACTGAATGAGCTGACGGTCCAAGTTCTTCTTCTGCGCGGCAACCCTCCTGATTTCACCTAACAGGAAGTGGGTTGAGAAGAACGAGCCCAGGATACCCACCAGGAAGATCAGGGAATAGACGACTCCTCCGGCGGCAAACAACCAGATCGCCGCCAACCCGAGAAAAAGTGGGGGAACATAGTGCACATACTTCTTTACGGACGGATGAAGGGATAGAGGCATGGCTTGTCGAAGATTCTTATCAGATGAGGATCAAAACCCGTTCCATGGGAGCCTTTTCCTTTTGGAGATTCCTGTCGAGGCAGAATCAGTGTCGCGTAATTCTCACAGAGGAACGGGGAGCACCTTTTCAAATCACTCTGGTTTCCCGCACCTTTTCCTCATGAAGCTGCTTCCTCTCATAAGCCTGACGGATTTTCTCCAGCAGTTCATCAATGTCGGCGGGTTTCATGACGAAATCAAAGGCACCCAACTGCATTCCCTGCATCCCAGCTTCTACGGATGCGTGCCCGGTGAGCATGATGACTTCCATAAGCGGCCTGCATTTCTTCATCTCCTTCAGGGTATCGATGCCGTCCATGCCGGGCATTCTCACATCCAGGATGACTACATCGAAGGGTTGTTGTTCCAGGAGAGCCAAAGCGGCCTTGCCGCTGTCGACACCTGTCGCGTCAATCTTGCGCCTCTTCAAACGCTTCAGAATGGTCTCCAGAAAGTCGGGCTCATCGTCGACCACCAAAACCCTGAACTCCTCCATGTCACCCACCTCATTTTTCGAAGCCATAACGGAATTCATCTCAGAGCTCCCTTCCTCCAGGTGGAAGGGCCAAGAAGAAGGAGTTGATGCGATTCACCCTCCGCCCTGCCCTTCTCGCAGAAGGAGAAGCATGCTGATTTCCTTAACATGGCAATGTTTTCAGCAAATTCTCAATGAGTCCAGGTCGGGACAGCTTGCAGGTCGGGTTTCCTTACCCGGCACATCGGCGCAAAGCCTGTAGGGATATGAATTTCGACCTGTTTGTTGAGAAAGTACTGTTTCCTGCAGAGGGGTCCGAAGTTATTCCCCCACAAGAAGCTTCGGGTGCCTGGCCCCGACCCGGCATTTTCAGGGTGGGGGTGAACCGTCCCATCGATTCATAACCCTTTCATCAAGAATACTGAAGGAATGGAGGTGGAGAGCAAACGGTCCGGATCTCTTCTTCCCTGCCACGCACCTTCCGATTACAGTGAGGAGGAGATTCTGGATGTTCCAATTCAGCCGATGAACAGTCTTAACGCTTTTCAACGATTTGCGGTTGATCGGGAGTTATGACCGGGAGAGTGATGGTGAACGTGGTTCCCATTCCCTCTTTGCTTGTAACCACAATACTTCCCCCCAGTTTCTCAATGATACTGTAACTTATGGAGAGGCCCAGGCCTGTCCCTTTGCCCACTTCCTTGGTCGTAAAAAAAGGATCGAAAATCCTGTTGATCTGCTCAGTGGGAATGCCGGGGCCATTGTCGGAAATGCTGATCTGTATCTGTTTCTCCTTGCCTTTGTAATGAGTGGCAACCGTAATCTCCCCATCTTTCCCGACGGCGTCAATGCCGTTGTTGAGTATGTTGAGAAAGACCTGCTGAAGCTGCGCGGAATCACTGGTCGTCAAGGGCACTTCACTGGAATAGTCCGTCGTGATGGTGATGTTCCTGTAATGGGCCTCGTTACGAAGAAACTCGATGGTGTCCTCCAACACCTTGTTCACATTCACGGTCTCCTGAATGGGCTCCATTCTTCGGGCAAATCCCAGCAGCCGATGGGTCACCTTCTTGGCCCGGTCCACATGGTGATCGATCTTTCGAATGGCATCCTCAAATTCCTGGAAGTTCTCACTTTTGGAAATATCCTCTTCCTCCAGAAGGTCTTTGGCCCACCCCACCTTTTCTTTGATAACCGCCAGGGGGTTGTTCACCTCATGGGCGATTCCCGCGGCCAATTTCCCCAAAGCCGCCATCTTCGAGGACTGCATGAGATTAGAATCCAGAATGGCCTTTTCCCTGTCAGCTTTGATGAGTTGTCCGATCATCAGACGCGTGATGAAGATTGTCCCCATGATGATGAGCAGAACACCTCCCACAAGGATGCTCAAGACAAGGAAGCGGGCGTGGAGGAGAGGCGTGAGTTCTTCACTCGGGTCCTCCTTGACTACAAGCAGCCACTCCTTGCTCTTGAACCACGTCATTCCGAAAAGCTCAGTCTTTTCGTTTACCGTCTTTTCTTCGATTCGGGTTCCGGAAAATTTTTGTAATTCCAGGTAGTTCACCTTACTCAGCAGTTCGCCCGAAAAGCGGGGCGTTGTCTGAAGCGTCCCGTCCTTGTTCACAACAAAGGCATCACCCGTCTTGCCCACCTGAGCCGCCTTCACCAAGTTGTCAAAAATATCTGTGTCGATGGTGGCGCGCAAGATCCAATTCCTGTCTCCTTCCCTGCGCAGAACCGCAATGATGAAATGCGGGAATTTACGAAATCCGGTAAATACATCGCTGATGTAGGTCCCTCGCAGCATCACTTCATGAAACCAGGTTTCGTTTGCGTAATTCAGATTTTTCAACTGGTAGGGGCCCACATAAGCCACATGATCGCCGTCCTGATCGATAATCCCGAGATCGACAAAAGACTTCGCCCGCATCTGGACGAGGGTGAAAATCTTGCTGAGATATTCCTCATCGGTCACTTGATCGAAAAAATGGGTGTAGGCAAGACTGTGCAGCTGGGAGAGACGCTCATCGAGAAACAGGTCTATGGCAGTCCGCCTGTTTTCGGTGAGCGTCTGAAGACTCTCCATGACCTTTGCTGTGTAGGATACCTTGAACTGATGATAGATGCTGTACCCCAGAACGAAAAGAGGAACCAGGGAAAAGGAAAGTGTTGTGGTGACAATCTTCCAGTAAAGATTACGGTAGCCTTTCTCTCCCATAAAAACCACCCAGCGGTTCGAGTCATTCCACTTTCATGTGACCGGATTAAGATTCGCCGTTATCCGCACGTGCTCTCAATAAGGGACTCTGCTGCATCCGATGGACCAACGCATCAGTCAGCCTTCGAACCTGACTGGAGTGCAATCATTAGGCAAGATCAGACAGACCCATGATAGGGCAACTCGGGAAAAATGCCAATGGACAAATCGAGCTGCCGTTGGGACCGCTCTATGATCGGACGGGCGAACTCGATTTGCCGACACGGATACCGAATCATCCTCTCACGGCCGTATGTCCATACAAGGATAGATCCCCTTCAAAGGACCCTCCGGATGGGGCTGAAAAATATTGTAGGAAATGTTTTGGTTCTTTTGGGCATGCCCCTTCTTTACGTTCTTCTCAAAGAATGCTCCGTTCTCCTCGAGAATGTGCTCGATTCGATGCTGGAGAGCTTTGACGCATTCCTTCCCGCTCCCCTCAAACCGCATGGAACCCAACTCAACGAGATTCTTGACCCGGGATAGCTTCTGCAGTGCGATGCTGTGCCCTTCAAGTTCCCTGCGATTGCGAATGTAGCCCCACACGAGGTGCCTGGGCGGAATCTCAAGCGGTTCTTCAAGATCTATGATGGTATGGGGCATCACAATGCACTCGTCTCCCACCTTCAGACTGTTTGCAGCCGTTCCCCTCAGAAATGAATTGAACCCTACGAAGATCTTTTTTCCCATACGGGCATGGATGATCTTTCCCCCGTGGGCGGTGACGTTGAAGCCTTCCAGTTGCGAATTGATGATATAGCAGTTTTCCTGAACGTTCGCCCCTCTCCCCAGCTTCGCATTTTCGAGGTAGGCCCGTTGAGCCACCAGCACGTTTTCACCGATCTCCGTTTCTCCCTTCACCACCGTATAGCGGCTCAGGGCTGTCCCCGCGGGAATCGTCGTTGCAGACTCCGATTTGAACTCCTGAAACAGTCTCTCGAAGTCTTGCTTTCGGCTCTCCACAAAGTCGATCATCTCTCCTTCTGGTCGTTTTCCCTGCACCAGATGGACGTAACGTTCCAGAACCTCTGCCGGGTACTGGTAGTTGAATTCGAAGACATCTCCCGCACGAACCCATATCCTGCCTGCCACCACATGGCGGTGAACCAGTTCACCTGTCTGCACATAGGAATATGTCCCCACTATGCAGTTTCTGAGGGTCGTGAGATCCACCGTCGCGTAAGGGCCGATGAAGCATCCTTCCACTGGTGCGCCGTGGATGTTTGCATAATGCATGGAAACCGTATTTTTGATGGAGAATTCCTCCGGGCTTTCCGGATCATGGGAGTTGTTGTGAACAAGATTCTTGATAAGCCAGCTGTCTTTGATCCGAATCATCTCATCGTCGTGAAGAGGGATTTTCATTCCATGTGAAGCAAAAACGTCACCCTTTTTCTTCAACTCATCTCCACGCACATCAGTCTTGTACAATACGGAATGGTCTACTGAACACTTACCCAGGAAGTAGCTGCCTGCCAAAGCTGAATTGCAGAATTGAAAATGGAATGGATGCTGGTCCGTCAGACCATAGAATGCATAGAACTTGGCAAACTGGTCCAATGGAATGGTTCCAAGCACATAGGGCCCCACATTGAATGCAGGCTCCCGCAGGTTCACGTTCACGCGATCCACGATGCGGCCGATCAGTCGTTCCAGTTCGTTCATGACTGCTCCTTTTTGTGGGTACAGTAACATAGCGTTTTCACAATTCTATCTCCACAGGAAACTCCTTTGAACCAATTGTCGAATCGTTGATAGGTGACCAGTGAAATAAGGACCGTCAAAGGCATTCGTTTAGGGTGGACTGGACAAATCCATTTTCCAGCCCAAAATGACCCAGCAACGCGAAAACTTCCTCGTATTCCTCTTCAGTGACTTTGCGGTTGATGGGTTCGTAGTCGTGAGCCCTGTAAGCAGGGAAGTACTGCATCATGAGACTGACCCACACCTCCGGGCCGATTTCCCTTGCCAGGAAAGCAAGACTCCGCCTGCTTCCTGAAAGTCCTCCGGGAAGGACAAGGTGTCGGATGAGCACACCTCGGAAAGCCAAACCCTCTGCGTCCACTGCCAATGACCCGACCTGACGCCACATTTCCAGGAGAGCCACGCGATTTTTCCGGACATAGTCCCAACGTCCGGAATATCGATGGGCGACAACCGGATCGGCATACTTGATATCCGGCAGATAGATGTCCACGATACCCTCGAGGAGTCGCAGGGTGCCGAGGTCTTCATAGCCGCTCGTATTGTAGACCAGGGGAAGCCGAAAGCCTTGAGGTACCGCCAGCAGAAGGGCCTCAACCACTGCATGCACCTGGTGGGTGGCGGTCACCAGGTTGATGTTGTGGACGCCCTTCCTTTGGAGTTCCAACATGCCCTTGGCCAAATCCCTCACTTCAATGGTGCGGCCGACACCCATCTGACTGATGGGGTAATTCTGGCAAAAGACACATTTCAGGCTGCAACCTGAAAAAAAAATGGCACCAGACCCTCTGAAGCCGGAAATGGGAGGCTCTTCCCAGGGGTGCACGCTCATGGCGGCAACCATGGGCCTGGCATCCACCCCACATGCCCCGCGGTGTCCGGAGGTCCTGTCGACTCGGCAATGCCGCGGACAAAGCGTGCAACTACGGAGCATCGTCCTCAAGGAAAATGCCCTTTCCGCAAGCTCCCCCGATTCCACCATGGACAGATATCCTGGAACGCGACCGCCGCCCCTCTTGATGGGGTCGACCATCGGAAGTCCATGCAGACGGCTGTTTCCCAGGTCCCTATTCAATCCAGGAATGTCCATTCCATATTCCCATCAGCTTCCCTGCCCCGCTGACATCATATCCACCCAGGCCCTTTACTGTTTCCTTGAAAGAACCGGAAGTGATGATTTCCATCAGCAACTGGATCTTGCCATCACTCCAAAACGCTTCGGGAATCACAAGGTCATAGCGCTCCCAGGCAACGGGAATGAAATCAAGCCCCAAGGCCCTGGCGGAAGCATAGATGGCCATCCCGGCGTCTGCTCTCCCACTGAGAACATTAACCGCCACAGCCATGTGGGTGTACTCTTCCTGCTCATAACCGTTGATACTCTCCGGTGAAATGCTCTTCTGTCGCAGGCAGTAGTCGAGGAGGATGCGCGTCCCCGCTCCGGACTGCCTGTTGATGAAGGTCACCCCGGGTCGGCTAAGATCTTCTATTCCCTGAATGTTTTTCGGGTTCCCGGGGCGCAGGAGAAGACCCTGCTGACGCATGGCAAGCTGCACCAGACGGACGGGTTTCCCTCTCAGCTGACGCTCGATGTAGAGGCTGTTGTAATCGCCCGTTTCCGTATCCAGAAGGTGGGAGCCCGCAAGATGAGTCTGTCCCCTCCGGATGGCGATCAACCCCCCCAGGCTTCCCACGTTGCTTGAAGACAGGTGCATGCGGCTGTCTCTTTTCTTGAGCTCATTGGCCAGAATGTCAATAGTGTTGTCATGGCTGCCGATCATGATCAACGTGTGATCGAGATGCTCCTCGGGCCGAAGAAGGCGAACACTCACCTTCTCATCCGCGTCTATTCCCTCCAGTTCCTGAGGGATCTGCAGGATTCCATCCGCCCTTGTGAGAGAAGTGATAATCCCTGCGCCACGCTGCAGGGGCATGGCCACAAGCTTGCCCTCCACTCTGCCGAGGATGACTCTCACAAACTCTTCGAGTCCCAGCTTCGAAGGGATCTTCCTCCCC
Organism: Deltaproteobacteria bacterium; assembly: GCA_012517775.1. Taxonomy (GTDB): domain Bacteria; phylum Desulfobacterota; class Syntrophobacteria; order Syntrophobacterales; family Syntrophobacteraceae; genus JAAYUJ01. The sequence goes on along the minus strand of JAAYUJ010000140.1, from coordinate 914 downwards.
AGAACCGCTTCGACGGAGGGTGGATCTGGAGCGGGCAGACCCTGCAAACCGAAGAGAAGAGGCCGCACAAACTGTTCAAAAGAAATGATGGCGGATACGGGATACCCTGGAATGCCAATCACAGGCTTGTTCCCGATTGCCCCGAGGAGTGTCGGTTTGCCGGGCATCATGGTCACTCCGTGTACCATGATCCGGCCCAACTCGTTCACGGCGGCAGCCGTGTAATCCTCCGTTCCGGCAGAGGATCCCGCGTTAATGAGGATCACATCCGCATCCGAATCGCACGCCAGCTGCAGGCTCTCCCGAATGCTTGAATCATCGTCGCCGACAATCTGCCGCAAGAGTGGCTCTCCTCCGCATTCCCTGACCATCCCTGCAAGCACCGTCCCGTTGAACTCGATAATCTGTCCCGAATCAGCTTCGCCGGCTCTGGAAGCGGGAACCAGCTCGGTGCCGGTAGGCTGAATCCAGACTCTGGGGCGCATGTAAACCGGCACATCTATCACTCCCGCGGCAAGAAGCGCTCCCAAATCCGCCGGCCGGATACGGTGGTTCTGGGGCAGAAGCAGCTCACCCGCCACAATGTCCTCGCCCACTTTGCGAACATGCTGCCATGGATAGGCGGCCGAATGGATTTCCACCTCGCCATCCGCGACAAGATCAACAACCTCGATCATGATGACTGCATCCGTGTTCTCCGGGAGAGGATCACCCGTGTCAACGGGAAATGCGTTCTTGCCATCAAACAGCCGAAGCGGATTCATATTGCTTGCGCCGAAAGTGTCCCCGGCCTTTACGGCATACCCATCCATTGCCGCACCATGATAGTGTGGGACGGACCTCTTCGCTGTGATCGGGGCTGCCGTGACTCTGTTCAGGGCATCCTGGGTCGCAATGCGTTCAATGCCACTGCG
>JAAYUJ010000723.1 GCA_012517775.1 Deltaproteobacteria bacterium | reverse complement strand
CTTGGGAGAATCGCCTCGAACAAGCCCCTTCAACCCTTAAGAGTCATCGCCCTTCCAACACAGCCAGAGACTTGTGGCCGTGTTGCCGATTCAAGGCGTTTGATACATATGGATCAAGCGGAGATAAACGTTGTCGCCATGCCGGTGGATTGATGCAGGACACGTATGGGAAGATCGCATTCGCTCCCGAAGCGCTCGACCGGCCAGTATTGGGCACTGATGCAATGGGGGATTTTCTGGAGACTTCCGTGAAGGCCGAATGGAGGAATGGATCGATGTTCCTGCCAGCATTCTCATTTTCTGGTGTGTTTTTTGCTAAATATATGGCCTGCCTTCTGCATACTCGACCAATCCCGCTCAGCGGCACCGAGGAGGGATGGAGAGCTGATTCAGAGTTTTTGAGAGCCTGATGAGGTGGCGCTGATGAAAAAATGGCTAACGGGTCTCCTGATACTGGCGTGTGGATTCTTTACGGCTGCCATCCCCTCTAAGGACCAGGATGTGGGAGTATGCGGAAGGGAACGCATATCGGAGCCTGCTCCGTGCGATGCCATCGCACCCCCGTATACTTCGGGGCTGGGATCTTGGTCTGACTGGAGGGGAGCGTCAGGGAAGCGCTTTTCGGAGATCATCACATCGCCGAAGCCCCTCAACGTTGCGAGGGGGATTCGTCTGATCGTGTTCTCCCCGCATCCGGACGACGAGACTCTTGGAGCAGGGGGACTCATCCAGAGAGTCGTTCAGAACGAAGGCACTGTGAGGGTGGTCTTCATGACTAACGGAGACGGTTACAAGGAAGCCATCAGAAATCGCGTTCACTCGGGCAGCGTGTCTCCACGGGACTTTGTCGAGTATGGGAAGCTTCGCCAGGAGGAGTCGGATCATGCCCTCTGTGAATTGGGACTCACTCCCCAGGACGGGATCTTCCTCGGTTTTCCGGATGACGGCATTGACGATCTCTGGTCTCGCTACTGGTCCAGTCTCAATCCGTATACTTCGCCCCATACGCTGGCTGATGGGCCGCCGTATGAGCAGGCTTTCAACAGACAGGTGAAGTATGCCGGAATGGATCTGGAGGGAGCCATAGTTTGGATCTTGAAGGAATTTGTCCCGGATTGGATTGTCATACCGGACCCTCGGGATCAGCATCCTGACCATGCCTGCACCAGCGTATTCGTTCTGGATGCCCTGCGAAGACTCGATCAGTCGGGGGAGCTCTCTTTTCACCAGAGCTGTGTATTCACTTACCTGGTCCATTACGTAGGGTACCCAACTTCACAAAGGTGGCTCCGGACGATCCATAAGGCTGGAATCGGCGGTTCCCTTGCCAGTGTCGACGTGCTTTCCGCCACACCATGGCTCGCTTTGACCCTCACCGGGGAAGAATTGAGGCGCAAAAGGTGTGCGCTTGCCGCCCATCAGTCGCAGTTCGAGATTCTGGGAGGTTTCTTCGAGCAGTATGTCCGTTCCACAGAGGTTTTCGGCCGGCTGGACCCCACACAAGTTTTTGCAGTGCCCCAGGAATATGCAGCCCGTTTCAACCGTCCGAACTCCTGAGAGCGATGGGCGGACCGCACCGGAGATTCGAAGCGGTCGTTCATGTCCCTGCGGGACACCCTAAACGATGAAAAGTGGCTTTGTAAGTCGGACCTCCATACCCGACATGCGTTCGTCGGGATTAGAGCCCCGACCTGCGAGCAGCGAACCAAAGAACTTTTCGTAACAGCTGAATAATTTCTGGCGGTTTCTCAACAAGGTGGAAGGTTAGTCGGGATGCGAATCCCGGCTCTTTTTGCGCCAGGGTGTCGGGTATGGAAAGCCGACCTGCAAAGCGTTCGCCGCCTGGATTCATTGAGGAGTTGCGATTTCTGGTCCCACCCCGTGAGAAGAGGTTCCGACTTTGCCACATTGGAATATGGAAATGACTGAAAAGAAAAAGATCGGCGTAGCCTGCCGATCTTGTGATCCTTCCCGTGAGCGCCGGTCCCCGAAGAAGCCTGAACGGCCAGGGCTGTCGAGACCTTGCTGGTTGTTCGCAGTCTTCTCGATTGCTCTTGCTCTCTTTTCACGGCCATTTGCAGCCGGTGCTTCAGGCTGGAGCACTGCTGAAGAGAATGGAATCTATTGGCTGGTGACGCCGGAGGGAAACCCCGCCTTTTCCAAAGGAGTAAACATCGTCAAAGGGTGGGAAGAGACTTCCAAGAGCCGGGAGAGACTCGCCTATTACTGGGGTAACTTCTATCCCTCCGTCGGTGATTGGATGCGCGATACCAGGGAGCGACTCGAAACGTGGGGTTTCAACACCCTTGGCGGCTGGTCCGACCCTTCTCCTGAACTGGGGCTTGCTCTGACTGTGGATCTGGAGCTTGGGCGCAATGCGAAGTTCCACTGGTTCGACCCATTTGAGCCTGAAATGGAACAGAAGGTCATGACATGGGCGGAAAACCTTACGGCGCCCTACAGGAACAATCCGCGGCTCATCGGCTATTACTCGGACAACGAGGTGGGCTGGTGGAATTCACCTCTTTTTCAGTGGTTCCTCAAGTGTGATTGGGAGAACCACACCAAAAGAGTGCTGTGGCAATTGCTGGTCGATCACTACGGCGGGAAATGGGAGGATCTGGAAAAGGATTGGGTCCCTGCGGACGGTTATGGAAGCTTCGAGGATCTGAAAAGGAAGGATGCGTCCATGAAGCTGAGACCCGGTGGAGCGGGCATCCGTGTGGTGAATCGTTTCATGTTCCAGGTCACGCAGCGTTATTACGCGCTCATGGCCAAGGCCATACGAAAGGCTCATCCCGGCGCTCTGGTCCTGGGGGACCGTTTTCCCCTTTACTATCATCAGGACGCAGTGCTCTCCATGGGGGACAACGTGGACATCATTTCGACCAACTACAATGTGGATGTCCCGGATGGCTGGGTAGCCCCATACTATTTCAACGGCCTGAGACAGCTTGCCGATAAGCCCGTCATGGTTACGGAATTCTTCTTTGCAGCTGAGGAGAACAGAAGCGGAAACCGCAATGAAACAGCCCGAAACATCCATCCTAAACCGGGCCATCTCATGACCGTCGCCACCCAGGAAGAACGTGCGCGGGGAACAGCCGCGGCGATTCGGAATTTCGCCGGCTTCCCGAATGTGGTGGGTGCCCACTGGTTCCAGTTTGCCGATGAGCCTTTCGGTGGGCGGGAAGACGGCGAGGACTACAATATGGGACTTTTGGATACCGGGAATCGCCCATACGAACAGTTGACCGAGGTATTCCGAAGGCTCAACCCTCAGCTTGAATCCATACACGCCCAGAGCTCGGCGCATCGCCCACTCCTTGCGGCTGCATCGCTGCCACAGGGAGCCGTAGAGGGAGGGCGCTACGAGATCGTCAGGGCGGAACGACCCCCACAGGTCCGCGACCAGTCGCTCATGGACTGGGACAAGGAAAACACGCGCATCCTGGGGTTTGTAACCCGGAAACCTTATGTTCCCTTCGGAGACGTGCATCTGACGTGGACGCCGGAGGGTCTGTACCTTGCCGTCCTTGCCAATACCTATGTTGATCCGGATTTCCTCCACTACGAAGGGGACTTTCCCCTTTCAGAGAGCTTTCAGATCCACTTTCTCGTGGAAGTAGAGGGGGATTTGAGGCACTTCGGCATCCACCTGGTTCCTCGCAGGAACCAAGAGTTTCCCGATGGCTTCGAGATCATTCCGAAGCTGTATCGCTACCATGATGGAGAGGCTTCCGAGCCTTTGCCCGTAGAGGGGCACGCGCAGCGTTTGAACAAGTCCCTTCCCCACATGGCGGTCGAAGCCTTCTTCCCGGTGTCCTGGCTGGGGAAAGAGAAGCTTGAGGCGGGCACGAAACTGCGGATGAACGTGCTTCTCGCAACCTACTACGGTGAAAGCGCCATGGCGTGGTCGGGTGAGCCGACCCTGCGGAATATGGCGAATCCGGCTGTTATGCGAAGCGTCCTCCTGGGACGTCCTCACAGGGAGCGAAGGGCAAGCTTCACTCATCCTTTT
>JAAYUJ010000139.1 GCA_012517775.1 Deltaproteobacteria bacterium | reverse complement strand
TTTCGTTCCGAGATGTCCTCAATGATTCCGATACCGCCTTCGACCTTGCCGTGCTCGCCGAAAACAGGACCGAAACTGGCCTTTATTTCAGCAACCTGTCCGTCAAACAGCCAATGATAGCTCCCCTCGTAATATCCCGGTCTGCCCGAAAGACAATCCGCGACAGCATTCCGCATCGATTCATTCTGGAGGCTTTCCAAAAGATTCAAGCCCGAAAAATGTTCCTGAGGCGAACCGCTCATCCGGGATAGGCTTTTGTTGAAAGCGGTGATGGTTCCCGTTTCATCGAAATGAAGAATGCCAAGGGGCGATTGTTCGAAAATCGTTCGGTACTTCTCTTCCGACTCCCGGAGTTTGCGCTCAGCCCGCTTGCGAACGGTGATATCGGAAATGACGTAGATCACCCCTTTGAAGCTCCCGCTTCTGTCGAAGATGGGGGATGCCGAGATAAGGCAGGGAATTGCTCGCTGACTCTTCGCCACCAGATTGGTTTCGAAAAGGGTCCTGTTCTTGAGTCGCCTGCGGTTGATCTCCTCAAAAAATGGGCGAATCCTTTCCTCGAGAAGATCACGGACAGGTCTCCCCACGAGCTCGGAGGCCGAATGGCCGAGGATGTCACAAAGCTTGTCGTTCACGTAAGTGATGATGCCGTTTTCGTCCTGGACTCCCAATCCTTCATTCATGGTTTCGACAAGCCTGCGGTACTGGTGCTCGCTGTCCTCTCTGGCTTTTTCGGCCTTTCGGCGATTGGAGATTTCGTGCTTTAATTCTTCGATGACCTGTTCGGCACGTCCTTTGGCAGTGGTGAGATGATCAATGAGATCGCTGTTTTCGAAACGAAGCTCCAATGACTTCCGGGTCGTTCCGGCGATGAACGATGCGGTGGAGAACATGACCCAGAAGAAAAGAAAGAGTATCCCCCCAACGGCCATTTGCATGGCTTCCCCATGAAGCATCAGCCTAAGGATCACTGGAAAAAGAACGGGGACGCTGTATGCCAGAAAGGCTTGTTTCAAGGCTGAGTACAGTACTGTTGCAACGGCCACCGCAATTCCAAGAAAGAAGACGAGAAAGACCTGGTAGGGGAAAGAGTCAGCGGGGTAAAGGAAAAAGCCTCCAGAACCCATTACGATCCCGGATGCCGTCAATCCCAAAATGAAAAGGAATTCCCAGTGTTTTACACGAGTTGTATCAGGTGTGGCCCGCCAATAACTTCTGACCAGCAGGCACCTCGCCGCGAGTATGAGAAGATTGGCTGCCAGCCAAAACAAGAGCGCCCTGGGCGATATGACCCTCCAGAGAATAATGATCAGGACGATAGAGTTCAAACTCGCAGCGAGCAGGCCTTTTGAAGCCTGCGTGTACAGCAGGCGCAAACACTCCGCTCTCAGTCGAATGTCTTGCGGTGTCGGCTTCATCGCTGAGGGTGGTTTGAAGTCCTGGAGAACACTCATCTCATAACGCTCTCTCGAATTGGCGTGTTGCATCGCATGGGCTCAGGAATAGAGATGGAGTTCGGGCTCTTTCATAGCTGCGTTGGATCAATGGGATACGCCGGCTTGCAGCTTTTCAGCGTCAAACTCGGCCACAACAGGAGTGTGATCGCTGGCCTTTTCCAGACCACGGGGCCTATCGTCGACCATACAGCCTGTGGATACAGCTACCATGGCTTCCGTCGCCAGAATGTGATCCAGGCGCCACCCCAGGTTTCTCCGAAAAGACTTGGGAATCCTGTAATCCCAAAACGTAAACTGCTTCACGTCAGGGTGGAACATGCGAAACAGATCGGTGAATCCCCATGATTTCACTTTTTCCAGCGCGGCATGCTCATCAGGGTGGAATCCCACTTCCCCTTGCAGCGTTACGGGATCATATACGTCAATGGGCGCGGGGGCTACGTTGATGTCGCCCGTCCAAAGGAGCGGCTGGTGAGGATCGAATTGCTCCTCAAAACAGTCCAGAAGCCGTTGAAAAAAATCGATCTTGAAACGGAAAGCTGGGTCCTGTGGATGGCGGCCCTGCGGAACATAAGTGTTGACAATCCAAACACCATCAAAAAGACCCCTGATGATTCTGGCTTCTTTCTGGGAAAAGTTGTCGGAGAAGCCTCTCGATACTTCCATGGGCTCGGACAAACTCAGGAAAGCCACTCCATTGAAAGACTTCTGCCCGTATACCGTCGCCCTGTAACCGAGATCCAGGAACGGCTGAATAGGGAAGTCGCTGTCCTGGCACTTGATTTCCTGAAGGCAGAGGACGTTCGGGCGTTGCTCCTGAAGCCAGCCAATGAGCACAGGCAAACGTGCACGAACGCCGTTCACATTGAACGTTGCTATCTTCCAACTCATGGAATCCTCTCAAATATCCGTCGAGCTGTCATGGATCAGAAGTGAGTACCTGGGCTTTACTCGTGTCAGGAAGATCAGAATACCTCCAAGAAGAAAAAGCAGAGATCCCGGAATGAGAAAAAGATATGGAAGGGCGAACATCAAGCCTCCCGCAGGCAGACACACAATACCCATCATACAGAGCAAGAGCCCTGACATCAATAACAGCCAGCCAGACACCCGGAGAAATCCTCGCACTGCGCTTTCCTCATGCAAACTGACGTCCATGGACCGACTGCAGTGCATGCGCGTCAGTGAGCGAAAACTTCAGCTCAACTCTTTGTGGTCCAATCTTGGACCACGGCCTTGAAGGCTCTGGCGCGCGATTGCAGGCAGGAATCATACCCTCCTCCGGGATTACTCCACGGAGAAGCCCAGCAGAGCTCCTTCAAGGGGAGCTGTTATCGAGCTTGTCCATGTAAGAGTTTTCCATGGACTGTTTGCAGCCGTAGATGGTTCCCTAGGGATTCCTGGTGTAACGCAGGTTGATGAGAGGAGTGGCTGCTTCAATAAATTCGATCATCGCGCTCAAACCTGGAATTACCACCCCCTCGGCTTCCTCAATGAGGACCCCGGTGACGCACTCCTTTTGCTGCCGGCAGTCATCCTTGCGATCAGAGGAATAGTCCGCATCAAATCGGCGATGTGCCACAGGTCCTGAGTATCCTTCGTATGCATTGTCATAAATAGTGACCCCTAACCGGCATGGCAAGAAAAAACAAAGGGAGAGGTGCGGGGATGGTCCACGGGCATGATGTCTCTCAAGGAGGATGATCAATATTCGTGCATCCCCTGTGTAGATGGGTTTCTTTGACGCACCGCTTGTTCTCGTTTCATGGGGAATCATTTGTATGGAATCCTTTGAACCGAAAAAAATTTCTCAATTGGGGCTTGCTTTTTGGCAGATGAATCATTAAAACCCTTAGCACTCACCTTTGTTGAGTGCTAATTGAAGGGCTTGCGGGCACGATGGATCCATCGCGTCATTGACAAGGGGTGTGGCTGTAAAGTAGGCAAGGATAAGGGTACCTTTGGAGCTGGGACTGTGTCGCTCCGCGCTGATTCGGAACTCGAAAAATGCGACGCGCCGATCGGAGATTTCATATCTGCCCGCCGAGTCAACCGATTGAAACCGACTGACAAATTCAGGTGTTTGAAAGGAGATGGAGAATGAAGCTTCGTCCGTTGCATGACAGGGTTATTGTGAAGCGTCTTGAGGAGGAAGAGAAAACGGTGGGAGGAATCATCATTCCGGATACCGCCAAGGAGAAGCCCCAGCAAGGGAAGGTTATTGCAGTGGGTAAGGGCCGTTTTCTCGAGAATGGTCAGGTAGTCCCGCTCATCGTCAAGGAAGGGGATCGAGTCCTCTTTTCCAAGTACGCAGGCACCGAAGTGAAGGTGGAAGCCGAAGAGCTCTTGATCATGCGTGAAGAAGATATATTGGGAATTTTTGAATAATTTTAAATAGAAAGGACTGAGACATGGCTGCGAAGGAGATCAAGTATTACGCGGAAGCCCGGGAAAAAATCATGGAGGGGGTGAACACACTGGCCGATGCGGTCAAGGTGACACTGGGGCCCAAGGGTCGTAATGTGGTCATCGATAAGGCGTTTGGTTCTCCGACCGTAACCAAGGATGGTGTTACGGTTGCAAAGGAAATTGAGTTGGAGGACAAGTTCCTCAATATGGGCGCCCAGATGGTTAAGGAAGTGGCGAGCAAGACCAGTGATGTGGCCGGAGACGGAACAACCACTGCGACGATTCTTGCTCAGGCGCTATACCGTGAAGGTTCCAAGCTCGTGGTCGCGGGGCACAATCCCATGGCCCTCAAGAGGGGTATCGAGAAAGCGGTGGTCAAGGCTGTCGATGCTTTGCGAGGCATGAGCAAGCCTACCAAGGATCAGAAAGAAATCGCCCAGGTCGGCACGATCTCCGCAAATAATGATGCCGCCATCGGCAATATCATTGCGGAAGCCATGGAGAAGGTCGGCAAGGAGGGTGTCATCACGGTGGAGGAAGCCAAAAGCATGGAGACCACTTTGGAGGTGGTCGAAGGGATGCAGTTTGATCGAGGATATATCTCCCCGTACTTTGTGACCAATCCTGAGAAGATGGATGTCGAGCTTGAAGAGCCTTACATTCTGTGCAACGAGAAGAAAATCAGCAACATGAAAGATCTTCTTCCG
>JAAYUJ010000722.1 GCA_012517775.1 Deltaproteobacteria bacterium | reverse complement strand
GGCACAAACCGCGACACCGGTTTTGACCTTCTGAAACTGGCCGAATGCAGTGCACATTTCGAGAAGGTATCTCCCAAGTACCGTCATCTGCTGGATGACCGCATGTCCATCATCGACATCAACGTTCTGCTCCATCAGACTCCGGGTGGCATGTTGTCCAACCTTATCAACCAGCTCAGAGAGATGGGCGCATCCGACCGCTTGAACGATGTTTTTGAAGCACTGCCTCGGGTTCGCAAGGAAATGGGCCAGGTGCCTCTGGTCACACCTACAAGTCAGATCGTCGGCATTCAGGCGGTAAACAACGTTTTGTTCGACACGCCTGAAGAGCGCTACAAGATGATCTCTGCACAGAGCAAAGATCTCTTCTACGGCCTCTATGGCGAAACACCGGCCCCCCTGGATCCCGAAATCCAGAAGAAGGCGCTCAAAGGCTATCCCAAAGGTGAGACTCCCATCACCTGCCGTCCCGGTGAGATCATCCCCCCTGAAATGCCCAAGAACCAGGAGGATACAAAGGGGATTGCCAAGGATATTGACGACGTGATCATTTACGGCATGTACCCCATGACCGGAATGCGATTCCTCAAGTGGAAATACGGTCTGGAGCCCGTTCCCAAGGAAGTCATGCCCAAGACCCTTGAGGATTGCGCCAGGGAACAGGCACTCATCAAGAAGGCCCTTGCCGGAGAGTTGGTGGAAAAGCCCAAGAAGGAAGCCCCGGAAAAGGGTGAGGGAATTCGAGAATTCAACGTCTTCGTGGATGGCGAATTCTTCAAGGTGGAAGTGGATGCCATTGGCGGAGCACCGGTAATCGCCAGTATTGCACCCGTTGCAAGGCCAGCTGCGGCTCCTGTGCCCAAGCCCGCGGCAGCTCCCGCTCCCGCACCTGCAGCGGCCCCTGCACCTGCTGCAGCGGCAGCCCCTGCCGCCCCCATCGCCGGTGGAGCCAAGCTCGAGGCACCCATGCCCGGCATGGTCATTCGCTATGAAGTGAAGGAAGGCGACTCGGTAAAGGAAGGCGACACCATCATGATCCTCGAGGCCATGAAGATGGAAAACTCTTTGCCGAGCCCCGCGGCCGGTGTGATCAAGCAGATTTGCTGCAAGGAAGGGCAGAGTGTTCAGAAAGGCGATGTTCTCGCTGTCATTGGCTAGTGGATATCAAATCGAATTCAAGTGAGAGAGGAGTATGACCATGGCCAAGAAACCTGTTCGAGTTACCGTTACCGGTGCTGCCGGCCAGATAGGGTATGCCCTGTTGTTCCGTGTTGCCAGCGGCCAGATGCTGGGCCCGGACCAACCGATCATCCTGCAGATGTTGGAACTGCCCATTGAGAAAATCCAGCAGGCGCTCAACGGCGTCATGATGGAACTGGAAGACTGTGCATTCCCCCTGCTGGCTGATATGATCGGCACTGGCGACCCCAAGGTTGCCTTCAAGGACGCGGACTACGCATTGCTGGTTGGAGCCAAGCCCCGCGGCCCCGGCATGGAGCGCAAGGACCTGCTGATGGATAACGCCAAGATCTTCATCGAGCAGGGAAAAGCCATGAACGAAGTGGCCTCAAGGGATATTCGCGTGATTGTGGTGGGCAATCCCGCCAATACCAACTCCTGGATTGCCATGAAGTCGGCTCCGGATTTGCCTAAGGGCAATTTCACATCCATGATGCGACTCGACCACAATCGAGCCATGTCCCAGCTCGCCAGCAAAACGGGGAAACCTGTGACTGCCATCGAAAAGATGATCGTCTGGGGCAATCATTCCCCAACCATGTATCCGGATTACCGTTTTGCCACCATTGACGGTCAACCTGCAGCCAAGGTGGTCAATGATGAAAACTGGTATAAAAATGATTACATACCAAAGGTCGGCAAGCGCGGCGCGGCTATCATCCAGGCCCGCGGTCTTTCTTCCGCCGCTTCAGCTGCCAACGCCGCCATCGATCACATGCACGACTGGGCGTTGGGAACCAACGGCAAGTGGGTGACCATGGGCATTCCCTCGGATGGCTCCTACGGCATCCCTGAAGACACCATGTACGGGGTACCCGTCACGTGTACCCCCGGAAAGTATGAGCGGGTCAAGGGACTGGAGATCGATGCGTTCTCCCGGGAGAAAATGGATTTCACCCTCAAGGAACT
>JAAYUJ010000721.1 GCA_012517775.1 Deltaproteobacteria bacterium | reverse complement strand
ATCCCATATTTTGCTGCTTCGCGGTTCCTACATTCATCCGCTTGCGGCCGGCATCTATTCGCTTCTTCCTTTGGGTCACCGCGTCGCCGAGAAGATTAAGAGCATCATCAGGGAAGAAATGGACGCCATCGGCGGCATCGAGCTCACCATGCCGGTTCTTCATCCCGCCGAAATCTGGAAGAAAACAAAACGGTATTATGACATCGGCCCCGAGCTGTTTCGACTTAAAGACAGAAAAGAGCGGGACTTTGTACTGGCCATGACGAACGAGGAAACCGTCACGGACATAGCCGGAAAGTTCCTCCGATCCTACCGGGATCTCCCCGTCATGCTCTATCATATCCAGACCAAGATTCGCGATGAAGCACGGCCTCGGGCAGGCCTGCTGCGTGTGCGCGAGTTCTTCATGAAAGACGCCTACAGTTTTCATCCGGACTTTGGGGATCTGGATGTCTACTATCCCAAGATTTTCAATGCATATTTGAGGATCTTTGCACGATGCGGGTTGAAAACGGTCCCCATCGAGGCCGATAGTGGAATTATGGGTGGAACGGGCTCTCATGAATTCATGCTGGAGTCTCCTCACGGAGAAGACCATTTCGTTGTCTGCAATGGTTGTGACTATCGAGCCAATACGGAAAAGGCGGCAGCGTTGAAGCCCGGATTCCATGGAAATTCCAGCGACCACCCACCCATGGAGAAGGTGGCTACTCCGGGGATCAAGACAATGAGCCAGTTGATGGATTTCTTCGGGATCGACGACGCAAATTTTCTCAAGACAGTTGCTTACGAAGCGGACGGCGAGCTTATTCTGGCCATGATCCGGGGAGACTACGACATTTCAGAAACCAAGCTCACCAATCACCTCAAGGCAAAACGCCTCGACCTCGCTTCGGAGGAGACCCTTCAGCGGAAAGGACTCCACGGGGGGTTCCTCTCGCCGGTAGGTCTCAAAGGGATCAGAATGATCCTCGACACGTTCATCAACGAGGAGACCCTTTTCATAGCGGGTGGCAACGAACCGGATCTTCATTACAGAAACGCTCTCCTCGGTCGGGATTTCATGGTCGGCGAAAGGGTGGACATCGCTGAGGTAAAACCTGGTGACATCTGTGCCCAATGTGGGAAAGGCATCTTGGAAATCCACAGGGGAATCGAGTTGGGACATACCTTCAAGCTGGGCACGAAATACACCGCGGAGGATTCCATGGACGTGACTTACCTCGATGCCGCAGGAGAAAAGCAAAGAGTCGTTATGGGTTGCTACGGCATAGGTGTTGAGCGCCTGATGGCTTCCGTCGCAGAGAGATGGCACGACGAAGCAGGGTTGGTCTTTCCCTTCACCATCGCTCCTTTTCATATCCTTGTCGCGTCCCTCGGCCGGAAGCCTGAAATCCTCGAGACCTCTGAAAGGCTTTATGCGGAGCTTCGCTCGAAGTACGAGGTCCTCTATGATGACCGGGACGAATCGCCAGGGGTGAAACTGAAAGATGGAGACCTTCTGGGGATTCCCATTCGTCTGGTAGTGAGTCAGAAGCTGGTGAAAAACGGTGAGGTGGAAATCAAGGTGCGGAAGACGGGGGAGGTCATTATCTGTCCCTGCAACGAACTCGAAGAGCGACTGGGAAAGATCATCGAGGAAATGCAGCCGGAGATGGACGGCCTTCCCTGCATGCCGGAGTGAAAAACCTGCCGGGAGAGAATCCTCCCTCCCGCCTTTTCATCTCCCGGTTTTCTCGACGGCAAGCACGGTTCGTGTTTCGCCAGTGATTCGCACCCGTTCGTCCAGGCGATATCCCACGATCCAACAGATCTTTTCCCGGTCGCACACAAGGGGGATTCTCCTTCTCTCTCTCAGTGGAACTCGGGCATCCACAAAATAATCCTGCAACTTCTTGCTCCCTTTCATCCCAAGAGGTTGGAAGCGATCCCCCGCCCTCCAGCATCGCACGGTAAGTGGCCATGAGATTTTTCCGGCATCGAGGAAAGCGCATTCACGTGACTTCCCCATTTCCCCCATCTCATCGAGAGCCGGCTGCTCGACCAATGAGAACTCTAAATGGACAGATCCAAATCGATAGATCCCGGGCTCCGGGACGACCATCTCCGATGGTTCGTCTCCCGCATCGTCCGGGCTTTCAGTCGATATCACAAGAACGTGTCCTTCTTTCAGTACATGGAGAGCGCCGGGGAGTCGGCGCCTTCTCCCGGATGAACTGTGGATGGCCAATTGCAGAGCATCCTCTACATGAACGGCCTCTATCCGGTAAGTGTCTCCCTTGAGCAGGGCAATGGCATGGCGCAGGAGCCGGCGTTGCAGGGCAGGGTGTAGATTTTTGAATTCATGCAGTCGCAATGAAATGAATGTCCGGGTCTTCTGACATTGTACCGTCTGCCAGTACTGTTCCATCAGTTGTGCCCAGTAACTCTCCTCGTCCATGGCAAGCTGAGCGGTCCGGCAGAGAGTGGAAACGACAGCGGGGTAGAACTCCTTTTCCACCACGGGAATGACTCGATTCCGCACTACATTTCTCCAGAACGTGTTGCTGAGATTTGAGGCATCTTCCCTGTACGAGATATCACGGGCGGCCAGATAGGCAAGAATTTCCCCGCGGGTGAGAAAGAGCATGGGCCGGATGATGCCGCGGGGCGTTCGGGGCGCCATGCCGGCAAGTCCCGATGGTCCCGTACCGCGAAAGAGTCTCAGGAAGATTTCCTCGGCCTGGTCATTTGCGGTGTGGCCGAGAGCTATCCCCTGGGCACCGCACTCGGCCAGGCAGCTCTGAAAGAAACAATGCCTGCAGGAGCGTGCAGCCATCTCCAATGAAACCCTTTGAGTTTTCTGATGGGTGAGCACGTCGTCGCTCCCCAGCAGGAAAGGAAGTTCCAGTTTTTCCGCCATTGATCGGACAAACAGAGCGTCCTTCCGGGATTCCTCCCCTCGCAGACGGTGATCGAAGTGAACGACGGAGATGCGCTCCAGGT
>JAAYUJ010000138.1 GCA_012517775.1 Deltaproteobacteria bacterium | reverse complement strand
TCCCCATCGACGAATGTCTCCGTATTCCGGATGTGTGCGCTGAATCCTTGCCTGGTGTGCTTCAATGCAGTGATTTCACCGGGAATGACGCAGCGGATGCCGGGGTTTCTGAGAATACGAAGGAGTCCGGGGCGAAGGGCATAATTGAAAGTGAGGCCCGACTCCAGTCGCCATTCCTCCCTGGAGAGCTTGCTGTTCAGGTCGGGATCGCAGTCCACAAGCGTCACCGGAATTCCCATTTCACCGAGTTTGTTGGTCGCTGCGATACCTGCCGGAGTTGCGCCAATGACAAGCACCCTGTGCAATCGATCCTTCCGGCTCCCCATCAGTGCGCCCCCTTTTTCCCTTCAGCCTTTTTCTGCCTTCCTTTCAACACGGCGAATCCAAAATCCAGACCTCGATTGAATGCGTTCAGGTTCTTCTCTTCAGTACCCCTGGGGACAGAACCGGTTACGGCAGTACGGGCAGACTCAATGGTGACCGCTTCCGACAATGCCGTGAAAAAACCAAGCATGACAATGTTTGCCATCATCTTTCTCCCCAGTTCCTCGGCCATTCGGGTGGCAGGGATGGAGAAGAGTGTCTCTTTCCTCGACCCGGATGCTTGAACGAGGTCCTGGTCAATGATGAGCAACCCGTCTATTTTGAGCAGATCGGCATACTTGTCGTACCCACCCTGTGACATGCACACCAGGATGTCCGGACTGCGAACATAGGGATAATGAATTTTCTTTTCGGAGATGATCACCTGGGCACTGCACGCTCCCCCCCTCGCTTCAGGGCCGTAGGACTGGGTCAGGGTCGCCTCCTTGTGATCACCCAGACTCGCCGCCTTACCAAGAATCTGGCCGGCAAGGACGATGCCCTGGCCCCCAAACCCGGTGATGAGAATCTCTTTCTGAGGCGCTGCCGCCTTATCGGCCTCCATGTTCTCCTCGTTCTCACAGCTCGGTTTCATGCGGATTCCTGAGAAAAAGAAGGTCTGCATGTGCGATCATACATCTCCACGCAGGTCGGTCGATCCTGTTCGAAGAATTTCCCGACTGTAATCCCCTTGTTGATGTCAAGGGTTGCTTCGGTCGGATGGGCCCCGTTTCGCGTTATGGTGCGCTCCTGGTAGAGTCTGAGGGTCTCGAGAGGGGCTTCCCGGTTGCGTCTGCCGTAACCGGTGGGACAGGGAGCCAGCACTTCAATAAATGAGAACCCCTTCCTGAGGAGAGCTTCTTCGATGGATTTGGTCAGATCGCGGGTGTGGAGAATGGTCCATCGGGCCACATAGGAGGCTCCGGAAGCAAAAGCCAGGAGAGGCAGGCTGAACGGCTGCTCCGGATTCCCCATGGGAGTGGTCGTGGTCTTTGCCATGCTCGGCGTGGTAGCCGCCGCCTGTCCCCCGGTCATCCCGTAATTGAGATTGTTCACGCAGATCACGGTGAGATCGACGTTGCGCCGGGCCGCATGGATGAAATGGTTACCCCCGATAGCGAAGAGGTCTCCGTCTCCACTGAAAACCACGACGTTGAGCTCCGGGTTGGCAAGCTTCATGCCCGTTGCAAAAGGGATGGCCCTGCCGTGGGTCGTGTGATAGGAATCCAGCTTGACATAGCCCGCCGCACGACCCGAGCACCCAATCCCTGAAACCATGACCGTCTTCTTCAGGTCGATCCCGCTCCCCTGCAGTGCAATCAGACTCGAAGAAAACACGGTACCGATGCCGCACCCCGCACACCAGATATGGGGGATGCGATCGGTGCGCAGCAAATTGTCCAGTGGATGAGCTGCCTTCTTCTTCGATTTTTCCATCTCACATCCCCATTATGGTCAAGGTTGGGGTGGTAACCATTGTCTTTTCATCACTAAAACGCCCGTGATGAGCAGGGTATCGAGGCACGGACCGCGCGTCTTTCTTGTTTTCTACACCGACCTGAGTACCTCGAGTATATTCTCCGGCGGAATGACCGTACCCCCCGCACTTCCTACGAGGAACACTGGAGACTTCCCTCCACAGCACCTCTGTACTTCCAGATGGATCTGCCCCAGATTGATTTCCACGGTAACCAGGGCACGGACTCTGTTCGCCAATGCCCGGATCTCCTCCTCTGGAAACGGCCAGACAGTGATCAGGCGCAAAAGCCCTGCCTTGATTCCCATTTCACGTGCTTCGTCCACAGCGGCAAGACTGCTTCGAGCCGACACTCCGTAGGAAACCACCGCGATATCCGCATCCTCCAGCCTGTAGCTATCGGTCCGAATGATATCGTGGAGGTTGCGACGGATCTTCCCCGTCAACCGCTCCAGCATATCTGCCTGGGCTTCCGCCGTCATCACGGGATAACCGCGTTCATCGTGGGTGAGGCCCGTTACGTGGATTCCGTATCCTTCCCCTGCAATGGCCATGGGGGCAACCCCGTTGGGACCGGGTTGAAAGGGTCTGAAGCGGTCTTTTCTTCCGGTAGGCCGCAGCCGATTCTGAATGGGGATCATGCTGGCCTCCGGAACAACCACGCGTTCGCTCAGATGCCCCGTGACCTCGTCGGTCATGACCAGCACGGGGACCCTGTAAACTTCGCTGAGATTGAATGCCGTGATGGTCTGGAAGAAAAGCTCCTGGGGAGAATCGGGAGCGAGAGCGATGATTTCATAATGCCCATGCGATCCCCATCGAGCCTGCATCATATCGCCCTGCGCCCCGAGAGTTGGAAGGCCCGTCGAAGGACCCGCCCGCTGAACGTTCACCACCACACAGGGCGTTTCCGTGCAGATCCCGAGTCCAAGATTCTCCATGATCAGGCTGAAGCCGGGTCCAGAGGTAGCCGTCATACTCTTCGCCCCTGCACAGGACGCTCCCAGGACCGCGGCCATAGCCCCAATCTCGTCCTCCATCTGGATGAAGGTCCCGCCGACGTCAGGGAGCCTGGACGACATGTGCTCGGCAATCTCCGTTGCCGGAGTGATAGGATAGCCGGCGAAAAAACGGCAGCCCGCGGCAAGTGCTCCCTCGGCGCAGGCAATATCCCCCGTGATGAAATGCTCACCGGTTAGAACGGCTGGTTTCATGAAGCCTGATCCATCTCTCGACCAGCCTTTCCCAAATTCCAGGGGGGAACCTCCCTCTCACTCCATCGCATCGGGCGGCAGTTCCTCCGAAAAAATGGCAAAGTCCGGACATATGATTTCGCAATAGTGACAGTTGACACACGCTTCGGGCTTCTTGACCGCGGGCGGACGGTAGCCCTTGGCATTATATCGATCGGAGAGCTCCAGAACGTCTCTGGGACAATACGCGATGCAATACCCGCATCCTTTGCACCGCTCCTCGATGATGGTGACGGATCCCCGGGAGGTCTGGATCTCATCCACATCGAACGGAATACGCCAGTATTTCATGGATGCCTCATTTTCTCCCGCCTGAAAAGAGGCGGGAGCGGGATGCCGAGCTGGAAATGACTCAGGAATTCGAACCGAGTTATTCTAAGGGATGGACAGAGCAAGTCAAGCGGATTTATGGAAGTGCGATAGTGAAAAATTGGAATAGGGTCCAATTTTTTGAGGGGGTATCCAGGCTGGAAACACGGTCTTCATTTTTCTACAAGTTACACACACAAAATATCCATCTCAGGCAGAGAGCAACATCCAGCATCAAAACAGCGACACTCCGGGTCTGGCGAAATTCCCCCTTCATTCGAAGGATGGGATCAAAGCTTGATGGATTTTGAAAAAGGACTCCGGAGAGAATAAAGATTTACCACGTGGCGTTGAGTGCTTTTAGAACCGGCAGAGGGTCTCCAGCGTCATTCCCCCCTTGCATTCAATCGGAGAAACTCCGCCCATAATTGCCCCGTTGGTTAGCCCACGATCGAATTTGGACAGCTGAGGATATGTAATCCGTTGATGGACCGGTAGTCACGCTGGTTCTTGGACACAAATAGAACGAAATGATCAACTGAGAGAACGAAGGAGTCGAGGGATTTGTCGAAAAGCAGTCGAACGTGTTGTCTCATGTCTGCACCCCTCTCCCCAAGCTAACGGCAAGACTCTCTGGCGGGGATGGAGCGCAGCGGAATTCCCGTCCGGTGCAGTGTCTTGTTGTTTGATATGGTTCTGTCAACGCGCGCCGTGAGCCCTGCGCTTCTCCTCATTCAGTGCCTCTACAACCGTCTTTAGATGCTTCTCCGTCTCATTGGCAAGGCTCGTCAGAACGAACCCAATCTCTTTCGGAGCCGAGTCTTTCAGCCTGGAAAACTGACGTTCGAGGAGAGCACTCTCAAGGTCTCTGGCAACTGAGAGCGCCTGCAAAAGGCTGAAATCACCCTTTTTCGCTTTCGCCGTCTGGCTCTCTACATACCCGATTGACGTCCTGATTGCTTGAGGCTTAACTTGACCACCCCACCGTAAACAGTTGCCCGTGAGCGGTTCAGACTGAAGAGATGCAAGCCGGTTCGCGTGTCTCTGTTCATCTGCTGCAAGGTGTTGCCAAAAGCCTTCGTGACTTTTAAACATCATTGCGAACAGTCCGTAAAGCTCCTTAATTGCCAGCTCATGATCGATCAGCATCTGCAAAACATCCGGCTCATCTTCTTTCACTCTCTGTCCTCCCTCTCGATGAACAGACATGGTGCTCAACCGACGCAGCGCCGCGATTGCGTGCAACAGCGGCAGGCAGAACAAGTGATTATCGCCTCCCGTATTCCTCAATTATTGAAGGTGGAAGGACAGCGAAAAAAGACCCTGCCGACCGGCAGGGTCTTGACAGGAGAGAAGTTTACGGAATCATGAGGCGGCAAAACCCATCCAGAGAATCGATGTGACCCTAGCTGCCACAGTGGGGGCATCCTCCCCCCTCTTCCTCGTCCTTCTTCTTCTTCCCGTTGTCTTTGTCCGAGTCCTTCCCGTATTCTTTGACGATCTCCAGGATCTGCCTCAGGCGATCATCCACTTTCCTGAAAAGGGTTCCCTCCGGGTAGGTTCCATCTTCCTGAAGCTTCCCAGCTTCCATTCCCGTGAGGATTTCAATGCCCTCCTCGATCGTCGATACCGGCCAGATATGGAACCTGCCCTCCCTTACGGCATCCACCACCTCTTGATCAAGCATCAGGTTGCGGACGTTCTTGGAAGGGATCATCACTCCCTGCTTCCCGTTCAACCCCTTGTACTTACAAATATCATAGAAGGACTTGATCTTGTGATTCGCTCCGCCAATGGGCTGAATTTCACCCTTCTGGCTCACCGAACCGGTCACGGCGATTCCCTGGTAAATCGGTACGCCGGCGATGGCGCTCAGAAGGACATAGAGCTCTGTGCTCGAAGCACTGTCCCCCTCCACCATGCCGTAGCTCTGTTCAAAGCAGAGGGAAGCCGTGAGGGTGATGGGTTTGTTATGGGCAAAACGCTCTTTTAGAAAATTAGTGAGAATAATCAATCCCTTGGTGTGAATGTTCCCACTCATGCGGGATTCGCGGTCGATGGAAACCATCCCTTCCCGCCCGATGGAAACCGTTGCTGTGATCCGATTGGGTTTTCCGAACAGATGGTCACCCGTCATAAGGACGGACAGGCCGTTGACCTGTCCCACCTTGTACCCGTCGGTCTCCACCCAGAAGATATCCTTCTCGATGAGTTCCTTGATGCGCTCCTCAATGAGGTTGGACCGGTAGATCCTTTTCTTGATCGCCTCCTCCACATGCTTGTTCTGGATCACCTCCGCCCTGTCCTGCTCCGCGAAGTAGTTGGCCTCCTTAAGGAGATCGTTGATATTTCCCAGTTCAAGGGTCAGTTTGTCCTTATCTTCGGTGAGTTCCATGCTGTATTCAATGGCCCTGGCCACTCCCGAGCGGTCCAGATGGCGAATGTTGTTGTCCTTGCAGTAGCGGCTCATCATCCGGGCACATTCGATGATCGTCTCGTCTTTCCGGTCCATCTGATCATCCATGTGGGCCTTGACCTTAAAAAGCTTCTGGAAGCGATCGTCGTATGTATAGAGCAGTTGATAGATGTAGGGATCTCCTGTCAGCACGATCTTCACATTGAGAGGAATCGGCTCGGGTCTGATGGTTCGGGTGCTGAAAATGCCGTAAAGCTCTCCGAGATCCTCGATCTTGATCTCCTGGTCCCGCAAGGCCCTCTTCAGGGCTTCGTAGGAAATGAACCACTTGAGTAAGTCCAGAGACTTCATCACCAGGTAGCCGCCGTTTGCCTTGTGCAATGCCCCCGGTTTGATCATGGTGTGGTCGGTAAACAGCGCTCCAAACCATGCCTGCCTTTCAATGGATCCAAAGAGATTGGGGTAGGCCGGATTGGACTCGATGACCACCGGAGCCCCTTTTGTTTCGGAATTGTCAATGAGCACATTGACTTCATATTTGCGAAGGGTCGCCTCCCTTTGAGGGACGGGAAACGGTCCTGGCTGAGCCTGTTGGGCCTCGGGCTTCTTCTTGAAATCCTCAATGTTCTCCAGAATGTCCTCCTGGGCCATCTTGAAATAATCGAGGACCTGTTCCTCGTCCTGGTATTTTTCCTCATACCGGGCAATGAGCTGTCCCACCACGAAAAGTGCGATCTCGTTATCCAGCTTCGTGTGCTTTTCCTTGAATTCCGCTTCCCCTTCCCGGATCTTCTTGATCGCCTCTTTCATCTTTTCGTGGAGTTCATCACTCTTCTGGCGCAGCTCCGCTCTCTCCTCTTCGCTCAAATGGCGCAGGTCCTCCTGCGTCATGGGCTCCCCTTCCTTATTGGCGGGGATGATCACCATGCCCACCTGGGAAAACTGAAGGACAAAACCCTGCTCCTTGGCCTGCTGGGAGAGGTCATCGATGATTTCCCGGCGATGCTTTTCAAAGGCCTGATGGACCTCACTCTCCTTTGCACGGTAATCATCACTGTCGAATACCTCCGGAATCTTGGCCTGAAGCGTTTCGATGAATTCGCTCATGTCCTTCTTGAGCTGTTTTCCACGGCCCGGCGAAACCCGCAGGCTCTTGGGCTTGTCTGTCTCCTTGAAATTATACACATAACACCAATCGGGAGGTGTCGGCTCCTCCCTGGCCTGTTCCTCAATGTACGTTCTGGCTGTGAAGGTGAGGCCTGCCTTATTGGAACCGGCAATAAAAATATTGTAACCCCTCATCTTCATCCCCATACCGAATTTGATGGCGTCGATGGCTCTTTCCTGCCCCACCACTTTTTCCGTCACACCTTCCAAAGACGCGGTGGTTTCGAACGGCAAGGTTTCCGGCTCGATGCGGGCTCTCAATTCATGGGCCGATAATTCCGGAACTTGTGACATGGACTTCATACCTCCTTCTTCCTTGGAGCCGATGTATCCTGCTTCAGCTGATTGGGCCGGGCCGGACAGTCATAATGCACACTCATCACCTTTTTTTATTATTCTTTCACTCTTGCCCCAACACTTCCAGTCTCACCCGCTTCCTGTGACTGGAAGCCGCAGCCTGGAGCACGGTACGGATGGCATTGATGGTATTTCCATTCTTTCCTATTACCTTTCCCAGATCATCAGGGGATATCTTCAATTCCAACATGACCGCGTCCTCATCTTCGTGCTCCACCAAAAAAACTTCATCGGGCTGATCCACCAGGGATTTTACAAGATACTCCACCAATTCCTTCATTCCATGAGCCTCCAGAACGCAAAACCTAGACTTCTCTCTCGAGTCTTTTCATCACAGACTGCACTTTGAGCTCAGATGTGCTTACCCGATCCCTGCGATCATCGACACGTATGTTTGTGAGCACCCGAGTGACTCCCTCCACGAAGCAACTCTCATGCATCTCTCTGAGTACTCGCCATATTTCATCCAAATCGCCGGAGATGATGGTTCCCATTCCCGTCAATTCGTAATGGAGACCGCTCCGCTGCAATACTTTCAGGGCATTAGCCACAAAAGAACTGAGGCTGGTGCTTTGAACCATTAGAGGAACAACGCTTATCTCTACGACCGCCATTTGCAATAATCTCCTTCTCGGGCCTTCCATAACCGATGGAGCCCTTCGAGAGTCTCCATCAAATGCTCCTCCCGATGAGGCTCCAACGTCAGCAAGGGCTTCATGCCATTTTGATTCAGCTGGGAAAAAAGCCCATCAAAATTTATACTTCCCTTCCCAACAGGCAGGTGGGCATCGCAGGAACCATCATTATCATGAATATGGATCTCCCTGAGGGGGTCCGAAAGTGATGTGACCCACGTTGCCAGAGGGGTCTCGGAAAAGCTGTTCTGGTGACCGACATCCAGACAGAATCCAAAGTGTGTGGAGTCAATCCTTCGAAAAAGCTCCCAATGCAAATCTGGATTCTTCTCCCAAACATTCTCCAGGAGCAGAGGGGTTTTCAGCCTTTCCGCCTGACAGACCAGGGGCTCCCATACTTCCATGCTCCGTTCGATCCACGACAACCACTGACCACCGTGGTGCCTTGGATCGTAGCCTGTATGACACACGATCTGCACAGGCCGGAAAACATCCGCCAGATCCAGCGCCTGCTGAATCCTCAATCGTGAAATGTGCCTGACGAAACGGTCAACACTCCCCGTTGAGAGGTCCCAGAACGGTCCATGAAAGGTGATCCCGCATCCGCGCCTGTGCAATTCACCAGCAACATCTCGAAATTCAGATCGGGGCACTCGATCGAGTTCTTCCGCCTCAAATCCGATCTCCACATTCATGCCCAATTCCAGGATCGTCGGGAGGTATTGAGGCATCAGCTTCCATGGTACGTTCACATGGACACATCGCAGCACGTTTAGCATATCTTCGGTGATATTCGATACCATTTTTTCAACAAATTCCAGGAGTATCAGTCTGTTTTGCGCACTTTCTCAATGAGCAGGTCGCGATTCCAATCCCGACACTTTTTGCGCCAGAATGTCGGGTATGGAAACCCGACCTACAAGCTGTCGCTCCCCGCACTCATTGAGAAGCTGCTGTTTACCATCAAGGTGAACTCTCGAGATCACCTGCATACGAAGAATCGGGCACAAACCCAAAGACAATCTCTCCACGGCGTGCGACCCTTTTCAGGCAACCCACTATTCACTAATCATTGCGCCGGCAACTGAAAAGGTTTCCTTTGATCGCATGGTCCCTGGAATCCCCTCGTCAGAGCTCATCTGAACCCCGGCATTTGCTTTTCTATTCAAAGTTCAGGACAGACCTCCCTGAGTATGGACCGCACACGTTTTCGCATGCGCACGAGGTCTTCCCAGAACTCAAGGACAGCCTCCTCTTTCGCCGGCGGCCAAAGCCCGAACTCCTTCAGCGCATCAAACTGGTCGGGACTGAGCCTGGATGAGGGCAAATTGGTAAACAGCCGAAGCCTGTGCTGCAGGCTGCGCAGTTGTTTGAATGCCTTTCCGGCCACCTTTGCAGCCGCCCCAACGGTTCCATTGTCTTCCAGAACAAAAGGCAGAACTGCCTGTACGGAGCGCCTCCTGAGATCATCGTTCCGCCAGCCGTCGATCAACTGACGCCCCTGGGCCAGGAATTCCAAATCAACCAACCCTCCCATTCCGAGCTTGATATCCAATGCATCTCCCTTTTCCTCCGCTCTCTCCTTTTCCATACGCCGGCGCAAATGACAGAGCCGACCCCACACCTCCGACGGATTTCTCTCTCTGTAACAGATCTCTTCGGCACGCTTTTCAATCCATTCTCCAAGGGACCTGTCACCAGCAATGCAGCGCACGCGAAGCAGCGCCTGAATCTCCCAAATATCCGCTTCTTCAGTATAATAGGTCAACCAGGAATTGCCGGTCACCACCAGAGGACCATAATTCCCTGTCGGCCGCAAACGGGCATCCACCGGGTAACCCGGCCCTTCCTGCAATGGTGTGCTCAGCAATCGCATGAATCGCTGGATCAATCGAATGACGTCGGAGGGAATATCCTGTTCGGGCGACCCTCCGCCCGGTCTATAGACAAACACCAGGTCAAGATCGGAAAGGTAACTCATCTCCCGGCTTCCGAGCCTTCCCATTCCAAGGACACTGACAGGGAGATCCACCGGGAGGCCAAGGTGCTTCTTCACATGCTCGAAGGTGGAAACGATCACGAAATCAGCTGCTGCCGAGAGGCTTTCTTCCAGTTCAACACACGCGAGTTCTCCCCTGAGGTCTGCAAGAGCCAGCTGAAGTGCGCGTTCGTTTTTGAGGCGACGAATCCATTCCAGGCCTTCCTCGTAATTCTCCACGCGACTCATGAGCCTGACTCCGGCCCCTGCCCATGTTTCATGGTCGGGACAGGTTCCGGATCCAGAGGCAATGCCTTCCACCAGACTTGGATGATGGGAGAGAAGATCTGCCAGCATTTCACTGCGGGCAATGCCAAGGAATACGTCTTCAAGCCAGGGTGGGGCAGTGCGGAGAAGCCTGGCCAGCCCGGGACGCCTGGCAACCTGACTGAGGTATCGATCCAGCCTGACAAGAGCCTTTTCCCGCACCTCCCTGTGAGGTGACCGCGCGAATACGCCGAGTACCTTCAGGGCTCTATCCCGCAAGAGAGAAGGGAACGGCTCCAGCCTGCCCTGAAAACCGGACAACATTTCGGGCGAATAGGCTGTTTCAAGGGAAGCAATCTGCGGTTCTTCGCTGTGTTGTTCTTCTTTCAGAACAGCGAGGCTTCTTTTGGCTCCCTCCGAGTGAAACAGATCCAGAAAGCGCTGATGCACCGCGGTGCAACACTCTTCCAATCGAGGCAGGAAATCCTCTTCGTACCGCTCAAAGCCGAGGGCTCCAGCCAGGCGCTGCCGGCCTTCCGGTGATTGGGGGAGCTTCTGGGTCTGTCTGTTCTCGTCCAGCTGCACCCAATGCTCCACACGTCTGAGAAACGCATAGGATTCCTTGAGCTCCTCCGCGACATCTCGCGTCAGCAGATTCAGATCTTGAAGGCGATCCAGGCAGCGAAGTGTGTTGGGTTCATCCAGTTCAGGGTGCCGGCCGCCGTAGATGAGCTGGAGGGACTGTACGAGGAACTCAACCTCCCGGATACCCCCCACTCCCAGTTTGACATCAAACCTCTTCCATCCCGGGCTGGGTCGTACCCCTTCCGCCAGGATCCTGTCCCGCATCCCTCTCAACTCATCCAGGGCCTGAAAATCCAGGAACCGCCTGAAAACAAAAGGCCGCACCTCGTGCAGGAACGACATTCCCAGGGACCGATCACCCGCGACGGGACGGGCCTTCAAAAGCATCTGCCGCTCCCAGGGCCTTCCGCAATTCAGGTAGTAGTCCGCCGCAGCCGAAAGCGGCGGGACAAGGGTCCCATCCTTTCCCTGAGGGCGCAGACGAAGGTCGACCTGGAAAACGCGATCGCCTTCCACACTCTCTGAAAGCAGTCTTGAGAGCATCTGGCACAACCGACTGACCACAACCCTGTCGGCGGGCTCCTCCAAAGGGGTTTCGGCATGGGATGCTTCGAGAAACAAAAGATCCACGTCGGAGACATAGTTCAGCTC
>JAAYUJ010000137.1 GCA_012517775.1 Deltaproteobacteria bacterium | reverse complement strand
GTGGAATCGCGCAAAAGGGTTCAAGCAAAAAGACTGATGAGGCGTTGCTCGGAGCTCTTTATCGTCTGGAAGCCCGAATCCGGCTGATCGGTCTCCTTTCCGGCCGTAGTTCCAAGCGGCGAAACGGGGCTACTTTCATGAAACCCCCTCCCGGGATAGTGACCCCCATCTTGTCTCCCATCCTGCACGTCCACCATGAACCGGCCGAGAGTCAGCCCTTGATCCTCCAGTTGCTGACGAAGAGCGGATACGTTCCGAAGCAGGATTTCCCTTGCCTGCTCCTTCTCCGCGCTCACATACGCGGTCACCTCTTCACTACTGGTTCCCACCCGGAGAGTCAAATGGCCCAGATCCCTCGGCTCAAGCTCGAGAGTCAATTGGGAG
Source organism: Deltaproteobacteria bacterium (assembly GCA_012517775.1). Classification (GTDB taxonomy): domain Bacteria; phylum Desulfobacterota; class Syntrophobacteria; order Syntrophobacterales; family Syntrophobacteraceae; genus JAAYUJ01. The sequence goes on along the minus strand of JAAYUJ010000137.1, from coordinate 1,797 downwards.
GTGCGTTTTCCTTTCACGAGATTTTGGATGACCTGCACCATTTCATGCGTCCATGAGGGATGAAGCATTGAAATTGTCTGTCCTCTGAACTGCATTCCTGTCTCGCCGGCCGTCGATGTGTTTTGCATGAAACTGGGGTAATTCGTGGATGCTGAATCACCGGTATCGGTGAAAGGGGTAGAAGACCTTCCACCGTCGGAGTGCGCATGCTCGAAAGCTGAGCCCGACGCTGCCTGGATCGACTGTGATGGTGCTCTCTCTGCTTGCTGGCTCGGAGGACTTGTCAAATCATTCTTTGCAGATTTCGAAAACTCCTCTGAGCCAATAGAGGGCATTTCAGGCTGCGATGGATCGACTTGATTCCATGCGGAGAATCTCCTGCCGGCTTCCATGGGTATGCCGTCCAATCTTGACAGGTATTCTGCCGTCTGAATCTTTGAAATGCTTTCCGGTTCCGAAACCGCATTGTCGGTTGGGGATACAGCCTGAATTGACTTTGCCGAGACTTTGACGATTTCCGTATCCGTTCCTCGACCTAGCGATCCCTTCAGGGACGGAGCGGCCTCCGAGAGTTGTTCGGATGCCGCGCGTCTCGAAGTGGAAGGCTGGTTCTCCATGGTGTTCGCAAGGGAGGCGAGGGCGGGTTTTTCCCAGTCAATTTCTCCAACCGCTTCCCGGGCTGCGGAGGTCAGTTGCGTTGGATGGTCGGCGAGCTTTCCCACAACGGTCTTCGAACTGCCCACAGAAGGGGAAGCCTTCACCTCCTCCACCAAACCTTCCTCCCTGGCGACTTCGGGATGGGTCCGGTTGTCCCTGAGCACCTGCTGAACCCCTGGCGTGCTCTTGAGATTTGAAACTGTATTGTCGGTATGGGCTGCATTCTGAATCGATTCTGACCAGATTCTTCCGTCTCCCACATCCATAGGTTGCGATGGATCATTTCGATTCCATGCGGAGAATCTCCTGCCAGCTTCCAGGGGTATGCCGTCCAATCTTGACAGGTATTCTGCCGTCTGAATCTTTGGAATGCTTTCCGGTTCCGAAACCGCATTGTCGGTTAGGGATACAGTCTGAATTGACTTTGCCGAAACTTTGATGCTTTCCGTATCCGTTCCTTGACCGGCCGATCCCTTTAGGGACGGGGCGACCTCCGAGATGTGTCCGGATGCCGCGCGTGTCGAAGTGGAAGGCTGGTTTTCCATGGTGGTCGCAAGGGAGGCGAGGGCGGGCTTTTCCCCATTGAGTTCTCCAACCACTTGCCTGACTGCGGAAGTCAGATGCGTTGGATGCTCGACAAGTTTTCCCATGCCGGTTTTCATTCTGCTCGCAGCAGGGAAAGCTTTCAGTTCTTCCACCGAATTATCCTCGATGAGGATTCCGGAATGGGTCCGGTTGTTCCTGAGCATTCTGGAATACCCTTCGGGAAGAGCTCCTGACTTTAAGGCATTGTTCCCGGGGTTCATGGAGCTCATCGTCTTCTCTGATGCACTCGCGGAAGAGAATAGATGCAGTGTGCTCGTTTGCGGCTGGTCATCTCCCCAGGGGAGACCGGCGAAGTATTCCTTAATCTTCGAAGAAGCGAAGACAGGCTCGGAAGCTGTCGGCCATATCTTGCCCTTGATTATTCCTTCCGGAGAAAATGGAAGGACGACCTGAAACTGTTCCAGGATATCCACAGGCGTGCTCTGCCCCACCACACTGGCTGTGGCCTCTCCGACGAATCCCTTCAGGATGTCTCCAACTGCCCTGAGAGATACCTCATCCTGGTGGTCAAAGATTCCCACAAGTGCCTGTATC
>JAAYUJ010000720.1 GCA_012517775.1 Deltaproteobacteria bacterium | reverse complement strand
CACCCGATGTCCGCCTCGAGAGGCATTTCTGCCCCCAGCAAATCGTTCGGGATTAAAATCAGGATACACGGAAAAGAAGCATTGATATCGACGGATACAATGAAAACCACCGTTTTCCTCCAGGAGGAAAATTCAGGTAAGACCCATCAGGTTGACCTTCCCTGTGTCTTGGGACGGATGAAGGAGGTGGATCTCTCGATCCCGGACCCGACGGTTTCCCAGCGCCACGCTCTGATGTCTTTCAGCGAAGGCAGGGTATGGATCGAGGACCTTCACAGCACCAACGGCGTCTTCCTCAACGGAATACGAATCCTTGACCGAACACCTGTCAAAGCCGGAGACAAGATCGTGCTGGGCCACACCATTTTTTCCTATGTTCAGGAGGAAGCCGAACCATTCGAAAAGACGGTTGTTATCCATTCCCTTGATCACCACCGGGAGTCCAGGCTGGATTATGACCGCTTCAAGCTGATCCACGAAATCACCACTCAGCTGTCGGAAAACCATGATATCAAGAGTCTCCAGAAAAATCTCGCAGCAAGGCTCAAGGAGATTTTCCATCATGATCGAGGATGCCTCGCACTGTTCCAGGAAGACGGCTCTTTGAAGTCAATTCTCTCGGAATCGGCGATGGATGCACTCCCGGTTAGCAGCAGCATCGTCGAAAGGGTATTCCGATGCAAGGAATCCCTGGTTCTCTCTGACGCCATGGAGGATGCATCCCTCAAGGAGCAAGAGAGCATCATTTCCCACAACATCAGGTCGGCCCTCTGCGCACCCCTCCTCTACCATGGCAGGATCTACGGCCTGGTCTACCTGGACCGCAATGTACCCGGCGCTTACAACGAGCAAGACCTGGAAGTTCTGAGGACCATTGCCCTCATTGTCGCCCCCCTCGTCGAAAACGCCCGCCTCTGGTCCGAGTTGAAGGAGCACTACGATCAGGCCGTTTCCTCTCTAAGGGAAACTGAAGCAAAACTTATCGAGAGGGAGCGGGAAGCGGCTTATGTGCGGCTGGCTCAGGCAATGGCCCACGAGATCAGGAACCCCCTCATGGGTATTGGAGGGCTTGCTCGAAGAATGCTTCAGTCGGAGACGCCCTGCCCGGAGCAAGACAGGCTCCATTCAATCCTCGGATTGGCCGAACGGGTGGAAGATGTTTTGAAGGAGGTGGACGAGTTCGTCAAATTGCCTGAACCGGAACTACGAATGGAAAGAATCGACCAGTCCATTCAAAAATGCATTGGAGAACACTCGCAAGAGTGGAACAGGACCCGTATTCGCCCTCTTCTTGAAGTCCACACCACCCATCTTCTGGTCCCGATAGACAGTGGTCTCTTCTCACATGCCATCGCCATGATCCTCAAGGAAATCATGCCCGGCATGCCCGAAGACTCTGACTGCCGAGTAAGCATTTATGACCGTGGAAAGGAAATTGCCATCGTCATAGGGGAGGGAGGAATGGAGAAATGCACCGGCGAGATATACGACGAAGAAATCAAAAGAAAACCATGGAGCATGGGCCTTTTTCTCAATATCGCCCATAAGATCATCAGCGATCACGGGGGCAGAATGCTTTTTGATCCTCACGGAAGGTCCGCCTACCCGACCATGATTACTCTGCCGAGAAATATCAGAATGCAAAGCGCGCCGGACATCAGCCGGCGCGCCGCCATACCCTCTTTGAGTGGATGAGCCGATATCACTGCTGCCCTCTTTTGCCCATTCCCTCCTGCATGCCTTTCAGGAATTCTCCCATCTTCTTCCCGGCCTCCTCTGGAGACATCTCGTTGATCTTTCCCACTTCCTTTTCCAGCTTGTCGAATTGTGTAGCGTATTTTCTGGCCGTCATCTGTGAACTGAGGGACCCGATGATCAGGACGGCTGCAAGAATCCCGAATACTGTCCAGGCCATCCTGGGAGTAACATCATGCACCTCCACACTGGCAACGACCATGAGAAAGGTCATCCAGCCTATTCCAATCACCGGTCCGATATAGGGAATGACATTCAGCACGGTAGTAACGGGAGAAATGGCGCCGGAAAAAGCAATACATCTATAGGCACACTCGAATGTCTGCTGAGATCCCAGGAACTTCCAAATGAGGAAGACGATGCCGGCTCCCACAAAACCGAAAATGGCTACGAAAATCGGCACCAGGATGATCGAGGCTCCAACCACGAAGAGGGTCCCGGAAACACCCAGGCCGACGATGCCCAGGAGTGTCTGTAATATGCCGGAAATAACTCCCATAACCACCATAAACAGGAGAGGTTCCACATATCCGCCACCCCGTTGCATATACCTGAAAAAGCCCATAGGGTCAGTAATCACTTGGACCGCAGTGTTCTTCACAGACGTCACGAAATCCTGAACGTTTATTCCCGCCGGCCGGTCATCATTCATATGAACCTCTCCTTTAGAATATCAATAAGAGAATATCAGCAAGACCGTACTTGCTCAACAAGCAGGTCGGGATTCCAATCCCGACAACAGGATGTCGTGTTAGAAACTCGACTTACGGCGAGGAGGGCGCCTCATCCTTCTGAATCAAATAGGCATAACCCGAATCGGTCTTAACCCGCGCCACCTTGAAAAAGGCTTCCTGCTGGCTGCTCTTGCCACCGGCTTCCACCACACCCTTCATGGCATAGTGACCCTGTGGGAGATTCTTGGGAAAAGTCACTTCCTGTTCCGAATAGTAGGTACCTGACACCCGGTCCACCGTCTTGGGGCCGATTTCCTTGAGCATTTCCTGACCGCTGAGGATCTGCCTGCGCTCGACCACCGGGATCGAACGTTTGGAATCCGGCTCAAGGATTGCGTAGGTCATCACCAGCTTGGATGGGCGGCCGGGCACAATCAACTCGGGTTCGACCCTCACGTTCTCCACACGCACTACAGAACCCTGAGCCGGCTTGTAATCATACATCTGCGCAGTTTGCACGGCGTTGCGCTCCTGCCTGTCTATGTAATTGCCTATAATGGCTCCCGCGAGCGCGCCCACTGCAGCACCCACTGCAGCTCCGATCAGAGCACCCTTTGCGTTCCCGCCGATAGCCCCACCCAGAAGTGCTCCGGCACCAGCCCCCGTGATGGCACCCAAACCCGCTCCCCGTCCTGATTGAGCGGACTCGACGTATCCCACCGCTAAAACAATCATCATAACACACAAAACGACCGACACGACCTTTTTCATGCTGTCCCTCCTTTGTATGTTTAACGTTTCCACTATACACTCATTGGCTGTTGATCCTCCGGTCCTTATATGGTCCTGTCACCCAGTCGTCGCCCGCGGGGGGAGTTGGTCTGAAAACGGGACCTTCCGTTGGAGGCGCAGGTTTCTTAGGAGTAGCAGATTTACTGGGGGGCTGAGGGGTCAACTTGACATCCAGGGGATACTCCTGGGCTGCCACCAGCTTGACCTCTTTCTCCCAGGATCGATACTTTTTCAATGTCATGCGTACATCATATTTGCCGGGGGGCAGCTTCAAACGCAGAGGAGTCTTCCCCTTCACCACTCCGTCCACGTAAACGCTCGCTTTGGGTGGATCACTCACCACCGAAAGAAAGGCATCCTTTGAAAGAGGCTTCAGATCCACGCTGAACGGGTATTCCTTTCCCTCCTCCATCTCAACTTTGCTCTCCCACTCCTGGTGATCGGCCAGAGATATCTTGATGGTGTGTTTCCCTGCGGGGGACTGCAACTTCAGAGGAGTCATTCCTTTGGACGCCCCATCCAGAAAGACCTCCGCTCCAGTGGGATTACTGTCAATCCTGAGCTCTGCTTTCCTGGCCAAAGGCTTGAGGTTCACTTCCAGGGGATATTCCCTCCGCTCTTTTATCTCGATGGAATTCACCCACTCCTCATGTCCCTGGAGGACAACCCTCACCATCCGCTGTCCCAGGGGAAGCTCCACCTTAATCGGCGCTTTTCCTTCGGGTTTTCCGTCGACATACACCTCCCCTCCGGAGGGTTTGGTCGTAATCTGCAGGGTTCCCATGGGCAGAGCGGGCTTCAGCTCCACTTCCAGTGGGTAGCTCTTCTCTTCGTCCAGCTTCACCACGTCCACCCAGTCCCGGAAACCGTCGAGCTTCATGCGAACATGGTGTTTCCCTACAGGCAGGGAAATCTCCAAAGGAGTCTTTCCCTTCAGTTCATTATTTACATAGACGGAAGCTCCCGCTGGACTCGTGTCAAACTTTGCAGATGCGAACCTGGCTTCCAATGTCGGTTTCAGGTCAGCGATCAAAGGATATTCCTTCGCTTCCACCAGCTCAACTTTCTGCTCCCAAAGCTCGTGTCCCGGCAGGGCGAATTTGACCGCATGCCGCCCGAGGGGAAGCTCAAGTCCGACGGGGGTCATTCCCACTGATGCGCCGTCCACAAACACCTCAGCTCCGGGAGGACGGCTTTCCATCTTTAGGAAAGCCAGGTTGATCCGGGGCTGAAGCTCCGCCATCAGAGGGTATTCCTTTGCTTCTTCGACAGAGACTTCCTCAGCCCATTCCTCATAGCCAGGCAAAGACAGTTTGACTGGATGCTTTCCGACGGGAACCTCGACGTCCAGCGGAGTCCTTCCTTTCATATCCCCATGAAGCCGCACCTCCGCCCCGGGCGGGGTACTCCTGACCTGGAGAGTACCGACTCCCACAGAAACAGTCTCTTTCCTGAAGACTTCGCGCACTCTCTCAAGAACAGAGCTAAAAACACCGGGAAATATGAAATACAGAGAACCTGCCGAAATCAACGAGAGAAGGAGAACCAAGAGGGGAATGTTCGCCTTGGGCTTCTTCTTTGCGATGTCGTGTAGCGAGGGGGGGACCAGCGTCTCCTCGAACCCCTTGCAATTTCGCAACGCCGTCGCCAGGTCTTCACCACTGGAATACCTCTCCTCGGGGTCCTTGCTGAGGCATTTCATGATGACCCGGGAGAGCCTTGGATCGACCTCATTGCTCAACTGAACAGGTTCGGCGGGTTCCGAGTGAACGATTTCGTTGAACAGAGTGGCGAGGGTTTTTCCTTCTCTTCCAAAGGGCCTTTTTCCCGTGCTCAGTTCGTAAAGGATTACTCCCAGGGAAAACAGATCGGATCGACCGTCGATGGAATGCCCCAGCACCTGTTCGGGGGACATGTATGCGGGAGTCCCCAGTATCTCGCCGTCCTGAGTCTGTAAGGTAGCTGAAGGGTCTTCGATGTGCGCAATACCAAAGTCTGTTATCTTCACCTGCCCTTTGGGCTGTATCACGATATTACTGGGTTTGATATCCCGATGGATCACTCCCTTGCCATGAGCATAATGCAATGTCTCGGCGACCTGAATGCCCAGATCCAGGATCTCTTCATACCCGAATTCCTTCTCCTGGATGAGCTCATTGAGAGGGCGTCCCTCAAGGAATTCCATCGCAATATAAATGGTCCCCTGATCGTCGCCCGCATCGTAAACCGTCACGATATTGGGATGAGAAAGGCGTCCGATGGCTTTCGCCTCCTTGACAAACCTCCTCACAAATGCGTCACTGGCATGACGATCCTGGCGCAATACCTTGAGGGCGACGATGCGATCGATCTGAGGGTCATGGGCTTGATACACCACCCCCATTGAACCTTTGCCCAATTCCCTCATGGTCTCATAACGGCCGTACTTCATCGCGACAAGATTTCCTTCCGACTCAAAACCAGAGAAGACCTCTCAGCAGGCACGCATCACAAATCCGCATGCAAATGTAGCGCAACCATTAGACTCAGCCGAACCCGAACATCTGCTGCAGTGAATTCCGCGAACATATCACCCGCATCATATGAAAATGTAGCTGAGGCACGGGAGGAGTCAAGCAATTTCATCCTTGTAACTTCCATGTTATCCAGCAAGGCCTGCTCCAGCCACCCCAATTTCCGCATGCGCTTATAGAGGCCTGATGAACAATTGCAGTCGCGCCCCTGTTTACCCTTTCAAAAAGGCCGATACATGCAATAGAATAGCAATATCGACCTTTCGATACGCGACCTTTTGCTGGAGGGTTCCCTTGATTCGCCGGGCCAGGCTTGTTGTGAAGGAAAATCCTGAAACCTCTTATCCCTTGGAGGATAGGGATTACATTATCGGGCGCTCTGACGAATGCGATATCCAGATTCCCGATGGTTTCGTATCACGACGACAGGCAAAGCTGTTCTTCGAAGACGGCAACTATGTGTTGTTAAATACGGGAAGCAACCCCATCTTTGTAAACGACAGCAGGGTGACTCGACAAATTCTCCGCGACAACGACCGGATCACTGTCGGCAAGACGGACCTGATCTTTCAACTGAAAGAGCCCTCACTGGCTGCCGCGGAAGCAGCACCATCGCCTCCCGCCGATGTCGTGGAAGACAAGACCGTCCTCATTCAGCCTGCGAGGCAAAAGGAGGAGGGTCCTAGGCTCGTTATCGTCTCTCCGGAGGGAAATGCACGAATTTATCCTTTGAAGACGCGAAGGCTTCTCATTGGAAGATCTCCTGATGTTGACCTCCGGCTGGACGATCTATCCGTTTCCAGAAGACACTGCGCAATAGAAAAGGATAGAGAGGGATTTCTCCTAAAAAGCCTCACCTATACGAATCCCGTGATTTTCGACGATCATCCCGTGAACGAAAAGCCGCTCATCTCCGGGGATCATTTCCGCATTGGAACCTACAGTGTAACGTTCCTCTCCGACCGTCCCGAACACCTCCCCATGAAAGGGGGGAAGGTTGTTCTCAAGAAAGGGAACACTGGCATTCTGATCGGCGGATTGATCGGCGGATTGATCGTGCTGGCTGCTGGATATGGTCTCTATCGTTGGATCAGCAGCCCCCGTGAAGTCACGGAGAAAGTCATGTCCGTGGACAAAATGAAACTCGCCGAGGACCAGATCCAAGGGGGAGACTTCGACTCCGCCCGAACCACCCTGGCGGCAATCCTGCAAGAAAAGCTCACCCCTCTTGAATTGCAGAAAGTGAATGAGCTTTTCTCCCAGGTTGTTCTTTTCGAAGCACAGAAGATGGCGGGGGCAGGATACGTCAAAGAAGCCAGAAATCATCTGACGGATTTCCTGGCCAAGCACGGTGGAGGGATACAGACCGGAACCTTTCAGGAGCAGCTCGATTCGTACCGCCTCCAGTTTGCTCAGCAGATGGAAGATGCCGGTGATCATCTTGGAGCTTTGAGGGAGTTCTCCGCCATAGCCGAGGACAGCCTTGTCTACGATCAGGCTCAACATGCTCTCAGTCGCATCTGGCTCTCTTCTCAGCAGAAGGAGGTGCAATCCCTGCCGATTTCTCAACTTTTGGAGCAGGCAGACGAGCATTTCCAGGCAAGACGCTATACTACCCCGGTCAACAACAACGCCTATGTTATCTACCAGTTGATTCTCACCGTCGACCCTCAAAATTCCATTGCCAAAGAGCGCATCGAACAGATGAAGGGGTTCTACATCGAGCACGGTGAACGTTACTTCCAGCAAAGGAACTACTCAGCTGCCCTCTCCTATTTCCAAAGATACACCCTCATCGATCCCGACAACCCAGAGATCAAGAAGCGGATAGCAGAAAGCAAGAAGGCAGTCCGAAAAGAGGTTGTGCCCCAGCGTCCGAGAACGTCCGGAGCAGAAGACCGACAGGATGAGACCGTCCGGGATCTGCTCGAAGGGAGCCAGACCGATTCCCCATAGGAGGGGTGACCGGGAAGGTCTCATTTGACAACCGTTTCGGCTCCTCTGTTCGACTGCAGACATTCACCTTGATACCTCAAGCCGGTTCTGAAGGTTTCGGAAGACATAGGCTGAAGCTGCGAGGGAGAGGGGGATCGTAACCAGAAGCCCCACCCCCAATGCAAGAAGGCCGAGGAGATTAATGCCCGCCAAAACCAGCCACAGCAGGAAGAGATCCAGCTTAGCCCCCCTTGTGATCGCCCCGCTGGCCTTGATGGCATCCCAAGGTCCTCTCCCTTCGTCCACGATAAAATAGCCATAGAACATGTATTTGATACCCCAGATGACCCCCGGGATAACCAGAAGAAGAATACCCAACACCACAATGAGACCATAGAGTACCGATGCGAAGAAGTATCTGAAGAAAAGAGGCAGGCAATCGAGGAGGTTCGAGATCTCCGGCTTTACCCCGTCATGCACCATCAGGGCAACCTTGATGAATCCCATCGTGACCGTAGACTCGAGGACCACGGCAACGATTCTGAAAAGGATCACTGTGACTGCTGGAGCCCGCTCCTCAGCCACGTCGGCCAAAACACCCGGAAGAGCGATGAGGATCAACCCAAGGATCAGGAATCCGATGAAGAATCCCAGGTTTTCTCTGGTCCTATCCCACCCGAACCTTATGGCACTCCCCAGCGAGAATCGGGAATCATGCATGAATCCGCCGGCTTCATGCCCCTGAGCTCTTTCGCCGAAACTTACCAGTATCGGAGAAGATGGGGAACTCTCCGAAGACATCTTTTCAGGACTGTCAAGAGATGGGCTTGCAGAGGATTCGCCCTGACCTTGCCAGGAGGATAGCTTCTTGAAGATCACCCCACATCTCAGGCATTCATCGCCGGGGGGTTGTCTGGTACCGCATTTTGGACATGTGAAACCCTCACCGGGCTGAGGCGGATCGACCTTGAATCGCCGGCCACAACCGTTGCACCGGGCCACTGTGCCTCCAGCGGGTATCCGTGAGTCTTCGATACGGTACTCACGCCCGCATTGCGGACAT
>JAAYUJ010000719.1 GCA_012517775.1 Deltaproteobacteria bacterium | reverse complement strand
TTCAGAGGTCCGTTCTTTCACCATCTGGGCAAAGAACTCCTTGAGCCTGATCAGCTCCCTGGTAGTAAGATTGATGCGCCTGGCAATCATGGTCGTAAGGACGATATACAGCAGAGTCATGGCACTCATGGCATAATAGACGGCACCACCGATGACAAGGAAACGAATAATAAGGGGGACCAAAATGGACAAAGTGAATGCCAAAAAGACAGTCATAAGAGAGGAAAAGGCTACTGCTCCCCCGGCGACCATCCCGCATAACACAAACATAACGAGGATTTGATGGGTCGGTGATTCAACAGGAAAAAGAAAAAGGGCAGTGCAGCCCCAAGCGATTCCGGATAGACCGACACCAATAACGAACAATCTGGTCACAACTCTGTATTGATCGGGGCTAAGAGTAGCCGGCGGATATTTATATAAAAATATCAAGCGCAACAAGACCAGACAGATAGTTGTCATAAACCATATGAACAATACAGGATGGGAAATCGTCTTCCACAAAACCAGGACGAGAATGGATGCATTCACTATGGTTGCTGCGATACCAATAGGGGAGTTTCGCAGAACCTGTCTTACCAGTTCCAGATTAACTCGTTCTTCTTCGCTGGAACCGCTCAACTGACACCGTGCCGAGATCCACAGGCCATGTTCATGGCAGATCATCCGAGAATGGGGGGCGAGCCAAAAAGCCGGAGAGCGCAAGCCGGGAGAAGACTGTGCAAATGGTGGCCCTCTCCCTGTATCATGATTCCGGCACGAAGAGGATCAGGGGTTCTGTCCTTGTTTTCAAGGCTCCACTGTCGTCACATGGTTAAGCATGCAGTTTTTGTACCCAACATAATCCAACTCTCGTTCATTGTTCGCATAGTGTCAAGAGGATCATCCCCACTATGGCGCATTCGACATGCACCTCGCTGCGCCGGAATCTGTTGTTGGAGAAATCGCGATCGGACTTCAACGCCATGAGTACCCAAAGGGAAAGCAGCTATTTTCTCGAATTTTCTGGCCATTCAAGAATTCAATCGACTGGTTTCAACCCGATGGTCTTTATGCTTTCGCGAACAAGATATTTATATTAACTTACAAACAGTATCGCATTCTCACAACAACAAACAAAGCGGGCCCTCTCATCAGTAAGCAGACAATGAGTCATGATTCGGACGGCTGGCGCCTGCTGATCGCTAACCTCGGAGGGGGACAGATGCTGAAATACGTCTGCCTGGGCATAATGGTCGCGTCGCTCAGCAATCTTGCTGCGGCATGGGGTTCCCAATCAGCCGCCAACATCATCAGCATTCAAGGCGATGGCCAGTTCCGGCCCGACGATGAGGCCGAGTGGTCTGCCGCCGAAATCCAGCAGGATCTCCTCGTAGGGAGCTTTGTCCGCACCGGTGAATACAGCCGGATGGGTCTGCTGTTCAGTGACCGCACCCAGTTGCGCCTGAACGAAAAGACCATCCTGCAGATCAAGGATGTCACCGACCAGACGCGGTTGCGTCTGGAATCAGGCCGTGCCTGGACACAGTCGAAAACGCTGCCCGGCAAGCTTTTTATGGAAACACCTGCGGCCACGGCCGCCATCCGGGGCACTGACTGGGACGTGGAGGTGGATGAAAGCGGTCGTGCGGTGCTCACCGTCCTGAGTGGGGAAGTGGAGTTCTTCAATGAGCTGGGCCGAGTCGTCGTGCAGCAGAATGAATCCGCCGAAGCACGCATCGGGCACGCACCCACCAAGCTGATCTTCGTCCGCCCGCGCGACAGGGTGCAATGGGTGACGGCCTATTCGGTCGATCCCTTGCGGCACATCGCACTTTCAGGTTGCAAACCGGACGAATTGGAGCAGGCGCTTGCAAGTGCACCTCCAGCCGAGAGGGGGCGCATTCTGGCCGATCTCGACCGGTGGGGGGAAGCCGATGGGATGTTCAATGCCGGCCTTACGGCCGACCCGATTGGTGCGGGATTTGCTGCCCTGCGCCGCGGTAACCCGGAGGAAGCCCGGAGTTTTTTCGACCGTGCCTGTGCAACTCAGGGACGTGATGCGGAACTGCTGGCACTGGGACGCGCTTCCGTGGCAATCGTGACGGAGGACTTCGGTCGTGCTTTCGCATCCCTCACCGCCCTCACCCGTGAGACTCCACTTTCGCAACCGGCACCCTTCCTCCTCCTCGCCGATCTCATGATCTACGCGGGTGACCTAGAGAAGTCGGCGGCTTGTCTGATGCAAGGGCTGGAGCGCTTTCCAGACGATGCAAAGCTGCACAGCGCCCTTGCCAGGGCCTACCTGTTTGCGGATGAGCGCGGCAAGAGCCGCGAGGAGATCGACAGTGCACAGCGAATCAGAGAGCGTTCGGTCGAAGCCGCGCTGGCCGAAGGGGACCTGGCGCGTGTGGAGGGGAATGCAAAGTCCGCAGCACGGGCCTACGAGCGGGCGATTGAAGTGAAACCGGCCGATGACCGGGGCTGGTACGGTCTGGGTCGCGTGAATACGGAAAAGGAGGAAATCCGCGCAGGGCGAGGTAATCTCCTCAAGGCGCTTGAGCTTTACCCGCGAGGAGCAGGATATCAGGGCGAACTGGGCACGCTGGAAAGCCTGGCCAACAACTTCACTGCTTCACGCGCAGCCTTCAATCAGGCGCTGAAACAGAACCCCGATGACTATGTTGCCCTGACCGGCCTGGGCCTGCTCGAACTGAAGCGCGGCAACACCGAAGCAGCCTTGGATGCCTTCCTGCGTGCCGGCCTGATGGAGCCCCGCTATGCACGGGTGCATGTTTACACGGCTGTCGCCTATTACCAGATGGGACGAGTGCCGGAATCCCTGGACGAGTTGAAGCGCGCCAGCCAACTGGATGAGAAGGATCCGATGCCGCACTTCATGGCCAGCATTATCCATACGGATACCATGCGCCCGGGTCTGGCCGTCGAGTCGGCCCGCACGGCGCTGCGCCTGCTGCCCTACCTCAAGTCGCTCAATCAGCTTGCCAATGATCAGGAGGGTCTGACGAACCTCGGCTACGCCTTCTCTTACCTCGGCATGGAGGAATGGGCGCAGCGCTATGCACAGGATTCCTACTACCCCTTCTGGGCCGGCAGTCATCTCTTTCTGGCGGATCACTACTTCGGCCTCTTCAACA
>JAAYUJ010000136.1 GCA_012517775.1 Deltaproteobacteria bacterium | reverse complement strand
TTCCTGGCAAAGTTCCAATCTGGCTGTTGCTGATAATTTGAGCCCTTCGCCTTTCAGGACAAAGGCTTTAGCATTTGATGTCTTGCGCCTGGATGATAGGATTCGGATGGCTGACGAAATGCGGACGAGAGACGGGGCAGGTTTTCGACATGTTTGCGAAGGGCATTGTCCCAATGCTACAAGACAAGTGTTTATCCTGCGGTTCCGAAAGGAAACCCTCGTCTCCTGTATGACACCCTAAAGGTTTGCAAGGGACTAGAGATTTTCGAGCTCCGAGAAGGAAGGATTCACATGGTCAGGAAGCATACACCGATGGATTCGGAAAAGGTGGACCGGATTATCGCCGAAGCGCGAGCCGAGAAGGCGCGGCGGGAGAAAACCTATCGGGAGCGGGCTCTCAAGATATTCCCCTGGATCTGTGCCAGGTGCGGCAGGGAGTTTTCGGGAAAAAGGCTCCGCGAACTCACGGTCCATCACAAGGATCACAATCACGACAACAATCCTCTGGACGGCAGCAACTGGGAGTTGCTCTGCCTTTTCTGTCATGACAACGAGCATTCCCGTTATTTGGATCAGGAAGGGCCTGATGAACCCGCGCCGGGATCTGACCGGAAGCCGGCAACTTCTTTCAAGCCTTTCGCGGCCCTGGACTCCTTGTTGAAGGAGAAGAAGTAACAGCCCCTCATGCGCCCCCTGGGGCGCTCGAAACGAAAATAGTCATACAACCAAAGTCGGGTTCCTGAATCGATATCCTGTTGCAGGGATCGGAAACCCGACGGAGAACTCCGGTTACTGTGATATGAACCCGCACAGGTTCATGATCGTCAGGAAGTAGAGAAGGAGGAATACGGCGTGGTCGAAGCAATGACAGTTCCAAAGGGGGGTATTTTTGACAGGCTGAAAAATGCCATGGTGAAGAGCGGGTTCACGAGGCCATGAAACATCATTTTCCCTTCTCGGCCCTTGTCGGTCAGGAATTGATGAAGCGGGCCCTGCTTCTCAATGTCATTGATCCTACCATGGGAGGAGTTCTCATCAAAGGGGAGCGGGGTACCGCCAAATCCACGGGAGTTCGAGCGCTCGTTGATCTCCTGCCGTCAATCCGAGTGGTGGCGGGTTGCCCCTTCCAGTGTGATCCCGAGGAACCGGAGACATTTTGCTCCCATTGTTCCGAAAAGCTGAGGAACAAACAACAGATTCAGACGAAGGAGCGCAGAATTCGTCTGGTTGATCTTCCCATAGGGATAACGGAAGATCGTCTCCTCGGGACCATCGATATGGAAAACGCCATCAAGAGTGGCCAAAAAGCCTTTGAGCCTGGGCTCCTGGCGGAAGTCCACCGGGGCATTCTCTATGTGGACGAAGTCAATCTTCTCAATGACCAGATCGTCGATCTCTTTCTGGATGCCGCCGCGTCGGGTGTGAACGTCGTCGAACGGGAAGGGATCAGCGTCTCTCATGCTAGTCGCTTTGTCCTTGTGGGCACGATGAATCCGGAGGAGGGAGATCTGAGGCCGCAGTTGCTTGACCGGTTCGGCCTTTCAGTGAGCATCGAAGGAATTCAAGCCCTTCCTGAAAGGGTCGAAATCATAAAGCGGCGACTGGCTTTTGAACACAATCCAAAAGAATTTCGAGCCCTCTGGGCAAAGAAGGATTCTGAAACGGCTCGCAGTATCGTTTCAGCCAAGTCGGCTCTCCGGGAAGTGGTGTTCACGGAGGATATTCTGGAGACAGCGGCCAGCCTCGCGGTAGCCATGGATATCGATGGACACCGGGCAGATATCGTCATGATGAAGGCCGCGCGTGCCAACGCAGCCCTGGAAGGACGAGGGCAGGTCGGGTTCGAGGATTTGCAACTGGCGGCCCGCCTGGTTCTTCCCCATCGCATGAGGAAATCTCCCATGGGCAAAACGGACCTGAAACGGGACGTCATGAAGGAGATCCTCGAACAGGCCTCATCAGCGGAATGTCGCGGAGAAGAATGGTCGCCGACCCATCAAAATCCGCCGAAAGCGCCAACACGGATGAAGAGCTTCAAATCTCCCATCGAGTCCGTTACGCATTTCTGCTCCGGTGTCAGGACTGCCACCCCTCATGTTCCATGGTACAGGATAACCAAAGGCTCTCACCCGGGGCGACGTTTTGTCATCCCGGATCCTGCATGGGGCGGCAAGGTCCGAGGCAGCCGCATCCCCAGCGCGGGAGAGCCTCTGCGGGATATTTCCGTTGTTGGTACACTCCGTGCTGCAGCGCCTCATCAGAATACCCGGTGTCATGGACCGGCGATGCAGGTGGGACGGCATGATCTGCGGGTCCGGAAGCGTTCCGGGAAGGCGGGTCTCTCCCTCATGATGATCGTCGATTCCAGCGCCTCCATGCGCACCAACGACCGGATGTCCCTCACCAAAGGTGTCATGGGAGCTCTCTTCCAAGACATCTATCTGAAGCGCGACAAGGTCGGAATCATTACTTTTCGGGACAGGAGCGCCGAGCTCGTCCTGCCTTTCAGTCAGAACATCCGTGACGCCTGGGTGGGGATCGAACGTCTCCCTGTCGGCGGCAGAACGCCTCTTGCGTCGGGGCTCGACCTGGGTATCCGCCTGCTCATGCAGGAAAAACGGAAGAACCCCGAGACGCTTCCCGTGATGCTGATCTTTTCAGATGGCCATCCCAATGTCAGCGCCTATGGAGGCGATCCACTCGATGAGGCCTTCTTCTTTGCCGGTGAAGTCAGACGGCAGGGGATTGAGGCCATTCTCGTGGATACAGAGTTCAATCCCATGTCCGCAGGGTACGGGTATGAAATCACCCGGCGGATGGAAGGCACTTACCTGACCATGGACCGCCTGCTGTGCTGAGAACGGGCCGTGTATGGAGGAATCAGGTTCCTTGTTGCCTGACGCTTGAAAGCTTGCTGCCCGCTGTGGGAAGGAAGGGGCGAACGCTGCATCTAAAGGATAATCCATTGGAAGGATGAATCATGTGGGGATTGGAAGAACTGAGGAAGCACAAGGAAATCCTGGATGCAATCGACCTGGAAATGACTCCGGAAAAGGCGGTGGAGACGTATCTGGAGTGGGGCACCGGGTGGTCAAGAAAGGAGGACTGTAAGCGATACGTGGGCCAAGAGTCTTATTTCTTCGTCATCTACGCTTGGGAAGCCCCCCCTTGCGTGACCCTCATTAGGCAGAGTTCGCAGGGATCTGAGGAAATTGCCAAAATCGAGGCGCCTGGCGACTTGGTGCAGGAATGTGTCGATGCGGCGGGGAAAAAGCCCGGGGTTGGCGTTTGCGCTCTGAGTGAGCCCCTCAAAACCTGGCTGCGGAACCTCCTGGGAATTTGAGTGATCATTGCGGCGGAGGAAGATGAGGTTTCACTCATGCGTCACCTTGAGGTTCGATGGTGGCCTCCTGACAGTCATGCGTCCTGAATTTGTCCTGCGAGTTTGAGCTCTTGTACTTTCACAATGGGTAGGTCGGGATTCACATCCCGACAGGCTTTGCGCCGATGTGTCGGGTATGGAAACCCGACCTGCAATGCTATGGTTACCTTGACTCACTGAGAAGTCACGACCTTTCCCACAGGCAACCCATACAAGGAGAGGGCTTCATGTCTCTGGTGTTGAGTGAATGCGACGAGGGAATCGGAACCATCACGTTGAACAATCCGGAAAGAAGGAATTGCCTGAGTCATGATTTGATAC
>JAAYUJ010000718.1 GCA_012517775.1 Deltaproteobacteria bacterium | reverse complement strand
CGATCTTGCTTCTCAATCCGCAAGAAAGGAGGTGAACATCCCGGATCGGATAGCTTTTGGTTCTTGTGATAAGCTTCACAGATCTAAAGCTGACACTTTGTGCAGATTGGATGGATTATGGAGGACAGACTATGAAGCTGACACGAAGAGATTTCTTGAAAATCTCTGGTGCGGCGACTGCCGGCCTGGCTTTGACCGGAATAGGGATGGATCTGCGTCCCGTCGAAGCTTATGCCTGGGAGCTGCGCACCAAGAATGCCAAGGAGACACCGACCATATGTTGCTACTGCGGTGTTGGATGTGGAATCATCTGTCATACGGACGCCAAGACGGGACAGGTGATTTACACGGAAGGCGATGCGGATCATCCCATCAACCAGGGCTCTCTCTGTGCCAAAGGCGCATCCCTCTATCAACTGGCACAGAATCCCAAACGATCCACGAAGGTTCTCTACCGGGCTCCCAACTCGGATAAGTGGCAGGAGAAGACCTGGGATTGGACCCTTAAGGAAATCGCAAAACGCGTGAAGAAGAGCCGGGATGCAAGTTTTGTCGTGAAGAATGAAAAGGGCCAGACGGTCAACCGATGCAATGGGATCGCTTCAATCGGCAGTGCGGCTCTGGACAACGAGGAATGCTGGATCTATCAGGCCATGTTGCGTGCCCTCGGAATAGTATATATCGAACATCAGGCCCGTATTTGACACAGCGCCACGGTAGCGGCTCTGGCAGAGTCGTTCGGACGCGGTGCAATGACGAACCATTGGAATGACCTGGCAAACAGCGATTGCATCCTTGCCATGGGTGCCAACCCCGCCTCGAATCACCCGATTTCGTTCAAGTGGGTGATGAAGGCAAAGGACAACGGGGCCATCCTCATCAATGTCGACCCTCGCTTCACTCAAACTTCATCGAAGGCGGACATCTATGCGTCCCTACGTTCCGGGACGGACATCGCCGTCCTGGGTGGAATGATCAAGTACATCCTGGAAAATGACAAGTATTTCAAGGATTACGTCGTCAATTACACCAACGCCACCTACATCGTCGGTGACAAGTTCGATTTCAAGGACGGACTCTTTTCTGGATTCGATGCGGGCAAAAAGTCGTACGACAGCTCTTATTGGGCCTATGCCCTGGATGAGAAGGGCATCCCCCGAAAAGACCTCACCATGCAGGACCCCAAGTGCGTTTTCCAACTGCTGAAGAAGCACTATTCCCGATACGACCTGGATACGGTATCCAAAGTCACCGGAACTCCCAAGGAAGATCTCCTCAAGGTTTACGAAGCCTACAGCGCCACGGGTGTGCCCGACAAGGCGGGGACGATCATGTACGCCATGGGTTGGACCCAGCACACGGTAGGGGTGCAGAACATCCGGGCCATGACGATCATTCAGCTGCTCCTGGGCAACATGGGGGTGGCTGGTGGAGGGGTCAACGCTCTCCGCGGGGAATCCAACGTCCAGGGATCGACGGATACGGGATTGCTTTTCCATATCTACCCGGGGTACCTGCCGGTACCAGGCGGGTCGGTCGCCACCCTGGCCGATTACAACAAGAAATACACACCCGTCACCAAAGATCCGCTCAGTGCAAACTGGTGGCAGAATCGTCCCAAGTATGTGGTGAGTTTTCTGAAGGCCATGTACGGAGACGCGGCGACGCCGGAAAACGAGTTCGGTTACGCCTGGCTCCCGAAGCTGGAGGATGGTAAATCTTATACCTGGCTGGATCTTTTTGATGCAATGTATCGCAAGGAGCTCTCTGGCTTCTTCTCCTGGGGCCAGAATCCCGCGTGCAGCGGAGGGAATTCCAACAAGACCCGCCAGGCCATGACCAACCTCGATTGGATGGTGGTGGTGAACCTGTTCGACAATGAAACGGCAAACTTCTGGAAAGGCCCGGGGATGGACCCCAAGAAGATCAAGACCGAGGTTTTCTACCTCCCCTGTGCCGCCTCCATGGAAAAGGAAGGCTCCATTTCCAACAGCGGTCGTTGGGCCCAGTGGCGTTACAAGGCCCAGAATCCTCCGGGCCAGGCGAAGCCTGACGGAGACATCATCGTCGAGCTGTTCGATGAAATCAAAAGCCTATACAAGAAGCCAGGCGGGGCATTCCCCGATCCGATTCTGAAGCTCAAATGGGATTACGTCACCAATCACGCCTTTGACCCCCACAAGGTGGCCAAGGCCATCAACGGCTATTTCCTCAAGGACACCACGGTAGGGGACAAGACATACAAAGCGGGGGACCTTGTTCCTGCATTCGCCATGCTGAAGGATGACGGCTCCACCTCCTCCGGAAACTGGCTCTATTGCCAGAGCTACACTAACGAAGGCAACAAAATGGCCCGGAGGGACAAGACCGACCCAAGCGGTATCGGCCTCTATCCCAACTGGTCCTGGGCCTGGCCGGTCAACCGACGCATCATCTATAACCGGGCCTCTCTGGATCCTACCGGCAAGCCGTGGAACCCCAAAAAGGCGGTCGTGGAGTTCGTGGGGGAGGTCAAGGAAGGCAAGTATGTTTCCCAGAATTGGAAAGGAGACGTTCCCGACGGCCCATGGTACCCGTTGAAGAACCCTGACGGAACGGCGCGTGAGGACGGAAAGCTCCCCTTCATCATGAAGCCGGACGGATATGCGTCCATTTTTGGCCCCGGATTGAAAGACGGGCCATTCCCGGAGCACTATGAACCGTTGGAGTGCCCCGTTGAAAAGAACCTTTTCAGTGCCCAGCTGGTGAATCCTGTGGCGGTGACTTATAAGACCGATAAGGACGTGAGCCATACCTGCGATCCTCGCTTCCCGTTCGTGGGCACGACCTATCGTGTCACCGAGCACTGGCAGACTGGTGTCCTCACCCGGTGGCTGCCCTGGCTCATCGAGGCACAGCCTCAGATATTTGTGGAAATGAGTGAGGAGCTTGCCAAGCTTCGTGGCATCAAGAACGGTGAGAGGGTGACCGTGGAGTCCGCCAGAGGCTCTCTGGACGCCGTAGCTATCGTGACCAAACGATTCAAGCCGTTCAAGATTCACGATCAGGAAATCCATGAGATCGGTCTGCCATGGCATTATGGGTGGATATGGCCGCCGGAGGGGGGGGAAAGCGCGAACCTCCTGACAGCATCGGTGGGAGATCCCAACACTCGGATTCCCGAGAGCAAGGCCTTCATGGTGAATGTGCGCAAGAAGGGGGTTTAAGCCATGGCAGGAAAAAGCTTCTTCATCGATACGACCAAATGTACAGCCTGCAGGGGATG
>JAAYUJ010000717.1 GCA_012517775.1 Deltaproteobacteria bacterium | reverse complement strand
GCAGCCGCCCAGCCCTTGATAATCTCCTCGGGAGTGGTGTTCTTTTTCGATGCAACATCGATGGACAGTTTTCTGACCCTTTCCGTCATGGTGTATCCGGGGCACACGTTATTGACGGTAACGTTGAATGGGGCCAATTCGTTGGACAGGGTCTTGGCCATTCCAATCACGCCCATCCGCACGGTATTGGAAAGGATCAACCCGTCAATGGGCTGCTTGACCGAGATGGATGTCATGTTGATGATGCGTCCCCATCGCTTTTCCTTCATCACTGGAACGACTTCCCGGGTCATGATGATGGCACTCAGGAGATTGAGGCGCACCCCAAACATCCACATGTCATCGTCAATCTCGAGAAAGTTCTTGTCAGGCGGACCTCCGGCATTGTTCACAAGAATGTCGACGGTCCCGAAGTGCTCGATGCCTTTCCTGATGAAGTTTCTGGCCTGCTCCCCATCGGTTACGTCGGCAGGCACCCCGATGACATCCCCCCCCGCTATCCCTCGTATCTCTTCAACCGCATGGGGCAGTTCCGCGTCATCGAGGCCGCAGATTACAACTCTGGCACCTTCTCGACTCATCTCCACAGCCACCGCTTTACCCAAACCCTGGCTGCCGCCGGCAACAAAGGCCACCTTTCCTCGCAAACCCAAATCCATGTTTCCTCTCCTCGTTATTCTTTTCTTTGGAGTCAGTATACAGTGAATCTCTCATCCAGACGGGATCTTCCCGGAGCACGGAGACTCATCCGGCTTCGCTCTCCCACCGCCATCCTGAAGCAACCTCTCCATGGCGGCGGAATAAGTTGTCCCCTCCTGGTAGATGATGAATGGAGGCGCGATTCGCAGCTCCTCTCCTCCGCCCTTGCGGCATTCCAGGTGCACCAGGCATGCGGGACTGGACGGCCTTGACCGGATGACGGTCAGCTCTTTAGGGGCAAATCCATTCTGTTGAGCCACAACCATGAGATGTGCCAGCCGCGTTGAAGGATAGATCACGGCCAGCCGACCACCCTGTCGCAGCAGGTATTTGCCCGCCTTGAAAACGTCCGAAACGGACGCTAGAAGCTCGTGCCTTGCCTTGGCCCGCTGTTCATGGGGATTGACGCGTCCAGTCTCCAGACGCCGGAAAGGAGGATTGCTCACCAGGAGGTCAAAATGTTCCGGCTCGATGAGATCACCGACTTGACGGAAGTCATGCCGGCAAATCCGTATGAGATTGGAAAACCCGTTGGCACAAATATTCTTCTCAGCCAGCTCCGCCAGTTCCGGCTGTATCTCAAGCCCTACTAGCTCCAGGCCAAGCCGCCTGTAGGCAAAAATGAGAAGCACCACCCCGCAACCAGTACCCAAATCCACCACGCGATCCCGCGGCCTGATGCCAGTGAGTCCAGCCAGCAGCAGGGCATCCACGGAAAAGCGGTAACCACTTTCCTCTTGAAAAATGATCAACCCACCGTTGAACAATGCGTCAGAGGTCAACAAAAATGCATCCTAGCAGACGACCCGTTCCTCCTGGTCGAGGAGGCGAATGGTCAGGCCGCTCCCCACCTTTGGATAGAAGTAGGTGGACTTGTGAGGCATGATCAGCCCG
>JAAYUJ010000716.1 GCA_012517775.1 Deltaproteobacteria bacterium | reverse complement strand
TACTCACTGAACACCCTGTCTTCCTTATAGTAGAAATGATCCTGACACCATTTGGTTGCATATGCCCGCATGTTGGGAGGAATATCGCTGGGCGCGAACCAGAGCTTGATCTCCCGTTCGGCTTCCTCGTTCGTGGCGGAAGCATGGATCAGGTTGTCCATCCGCTGGTCGATTTCTTCCCCATACTCATTCTTGATGGGAACGACAGTCCCGAGAGCGCGAATGCAGCCCGGTTTCTGATCTCGCGCGACATGAGGGTTCGTGGGCCCCGCGACTGCGCGGATTTTCTCGACAGCGCCCGGCCCCTGATAGACGATGGCGACGGTTCTTTGCCTGTGTGGCTCATCCGGGTAGTGAAGATGTCCCATAATGTATTCCAGAAGCGCGGGGTAAAACCCCTTTCCACGATGCTCCGCATAGTGTTCCTCCGCCAGCATCTTCGTAACCTTGACCACTTTCAGCCCGGCAAAGATCAGCCCCGTGTGAAACTCGGAAAGCTGAGAGAGCACGTAACCCGTAAGGCTATTCTTCATGGCATCCGGTTTGATCAGTACAAGCGTCTGGTCGAACTCCTTACTCCGCATGTTCTATCTCCTTGATAAACTCCGGCGGTTCAAATCCCTGGTGAACGGCTTTTCTTCCATAAAGCGTGACAGCATCTCCCGCCCTCGATTCCCGCTGCAAGAACCAAATCGATGCCGACCTTTTCGCGTCGCGTGACGGTGCCGGAGGATAACCGCGAATACGCAGCCCTCAATGCGAAGCAACTGACGGAAACGGAAGAGGGGTTTCTGATTCCGGGGTCCTCTCGACCAAAGGGAGAGACCTCCATGATGCACTGCACTGACAGAGATTTCCCACTTCATTCGAAATGACGACGTTGCGCGCGATCCCGGGAACGACCACCCCGTGGTCTCAAGGCTCCGGCCATGGCCACAGCCGGAGGATTATGCAGTAATACGGGGGGAAGTACAAGTGAATGATTTGACATTCACCCCCCGGCCATTTATTAGGGGATACACGGCTTGTTCCTCAGCCGAACCGTCGAGGCAGGCAGGCCAGGTCGGGATTCATATCCCGACAAAAAGGCGCGTCAAGCAAGGCAATTCCCTATCAGGCACGGGATGTCGGGTATGGAAACCCGACCTACACGCCGAGTCGAGCCATCAGCGAACGCAGGGTCCCAGAGGGCAAATTCACAAACTCACGGAGGACACGGAATGGCACTGCATCCACTGGCAGGGAAACAGGCTCCCAGGTCTCTGCTCGTCAACGTTCCCAGGCTGGTGACGGCCTATTACACCAAGCATCCCGATCCCGAGGAGAGAACTCAGAGAGTTGAATTCGGGACCTCCGGGCACAGGGGGTCCTCCTTCAGAAGAAGCTTCAATGAGCTCCACATCCTGGCCGTGACGCAGGCCATTTGCGATTACCGAAAGGCATCCGGGATCAACGGCCCCCTTTTCCTCGGAATGGACACCCACGCTCTTTCCGAGCCCAGTTTCGTCACGGCCCTCGAGGTTCTCGCCGCAAACGGGGTGGAAGTGATGATTCAG
>JAAYUJ010000715.1 GCA_012517775.1 Deltaproteobacteria bacterium | reverse complement strand
AAGGTGCAGTGGAGGCCGCCTTGAGCATGGGTTTTCCAGTAGTGCTGAAAACAGCGAATCCCGACGTGATTCACAAGACGGAGGTCGGAGGCGTCTACCTGAACCTCCCGGATGAAGAGTCCGTTCGGAAGGCATATGAAGACATGGAATCTCACGGTGAAGCGGTGCTCGTTCAGAAGATGACTGCGGGCGGTCTGGAGTGGCTGGTGGGAGGACGTCAGGACCGCGACTTCGGCGGCGTTCTGGTAGCTGGTCTCGGTGGTGTTCATGTGGAGGTGTTCAAAGAGACTTCCATTCGGATTGTTCCCCTCGTTCATGAGGAGGCTCAAAAGCTTATCGATGAATGCCGCGGCGCTGCACTTCTAGCTGGCATCCGCGGCGAGCAACCCCGTGACCGCGGTGCCCTGGCGGATCTGCTTGTTCGCGTGTCCTGGGTGCTTCACGATCTGCCTCAGCTTCAAGAACTGGATCTCAATCCCGTGGCAGTCTTCAGGGAAGGCTGCATGGCCCTTGACTGGCGAGCCACCTGGGGATCACCCCCAAATGCGCTCAAAAGCTTTGGCTCAGGGTAGATGTGGCGGGCCGCAGCGCGGCCATGCAAAATCTCGTGTACATTCCAGAGTGATTCTGCTATCAACAGACGCCCGTTTTGGAAAGACAGCATCTGGGGCAATAGAAACGGGCGCGGGTGGGCGTTTCACAAGAAGTTGCATCATCAGAGTGAGACTGGAGAAACAGGAGGATTTGAGAAAAATGAATCGTGAGAAGATCGCGATGTTTTTGCTGTTCATGGCCGTCTTGTTTTCCTTCATCTTTTCCGTTTGTCCGGAGAAGCTTTCCGCCGCGGGCAAAGAAGAGACCATTGCCGGTTTCGTGGTGAAAACCGACAAGGGCTATGTCATAGAAGCTGATGATGGGGATTATCTGGTTAAAGGGAAGGACCTCTCCAAGATGGAGGGAAAGATGGTGGAAGCCACCGGCATCATAAACGAGAGTGCCAAAGGCGATACCATTGAAGTCAAGTCATTTGAGGAGATACAGGAGTAGAACCCAGCGAGACTGTGGGTAAGGGGGCGAAGGCAGTGGCGTCGCCCAACGAAGAGGATCTTTTTACCCTTCCGGTGGGCAAGAAAAACCCTTGCCCACTTCAGTCGGGTATGCTCTCGGACTTCGATTCCCATTGGGGTGCCAGTGCCCCATGAATTGTGTCTCACAGGCTGAGAAGGGCCCGACGCGATGCAGACAGCCGTTTTCAGTTTTTTCCCGCCATGGGCAACAGCCCGTGTAGCTTTTCAATAAGTCCGGGTTACGGCTCCTTTGCAGGTCGGGTTTCCATATCCGACATCTGGGTGCAAACGCCGCCGGGATTGGAGTCCCGACCTACTTATTGAGAAGGTGCCGGTCCGTCACAGATAGTTCTCTACTGCTTCAGGACGGTATGGTTGTCTCCCTCGAAATACTTGTATAAAAATATTATGAAAAAATTATGCCCAGCCGGACGCCCTACCGGGAAATGAGGGCGCTTCTCCGTCATGCCCGTGGCAGGCGCATGGGGCTTGGAGGAAGTGAAGATCAGGAGGTGAGTCATGTCTCCCTACGACTGGAATAGGGAAATCGCGGACATCCACCGGCGGATGTACAGATGGTTGGAAAATCTGGCTCCACGGCGGGTTTCGTCCTGTTTCTCGGGTGAGCGCTGCTTCACTCCAGCTGCGGACATCCACGAGACGGAAAAGGCATACCATGTGTTTGTGGACCTT
>JAAYUJ010000714.1 GCA_012517775.1 Deltaproteobacteria bacterium | reverse complement strand
ATCAAGGCCAGTGGGATCGATCCCGGAGAAGTCGCCCTGATTGGGCTCCGTTCTTTTTCGAAACAGCTCATGAAATATGGTTTCTTCCATGCTGACCCGCATCCGGGCAATACCATCGTCATGCATGATGGTCGCGTGAGCCTGGTGGATTTCGGGATTACAGGCTATCTCGATGAGGAGATGATGCGTCGGATCGCCAATCTTTTCCTCGGATACGCAGAGCATGACTATGATCTCGTGATGGATGCTCTGAGCGATGCGGGCCTTGTGAATGAAGACGCGATGGATGTGGCGGCTTTCCGAACGGATTTGAAGGATGTGAGTGAGGCCTTTTATGGACGGTCTCTGCGGCACATCTCCGTCAAGGACGTTTATGATCAGGTCATGCATCTGGTTTTGAAATACCGCATCCGATTGCCTCGCAACTTATTGTTGCTTCTGAAGACTTTCATTCAGACCGAAGCCCTCGGAAAAATCCTGGGGAGTGAGGCAAGCATTTTGGAAGTGACGAAACCTTATGCGAGGGAGCTGCTTCAGAAGGGCTATGACGCGCGGAGCATGTTAAAGAACATCCGTAGAGATTCCAATCTGATGGGTGCTTATGCCAAGAGTATTCCCAGGTTCCTCCATGACATTCTCAAAGCCACTGCCGGTGGGAATCAGAAACTGGAGCTGCGGCACAGCGGATTCGAGAAGATCGACACTCAATTGGAAAGGGGAGTGAATCGACTCACGGTGGGTTTGATCATTTCAGCTTCCATCATCGCCGGCTCCCTTGTCTTGAACTCCTCTCAGGGGGTGCTGGAGGTTACAGTAGACTTCCTGGGCATTCAGAGGGTCACCCTGACGGCTCTCCTGGGAATGACAGGTTATGTCATCGCAACGGTTCTCGGCGTCCGACTGATCATTTCCATTTTCAAGTCGAAGAAACTTTGATTTCCACTCCTGGCACCTTCTCAACAAGCAGATCGGGATTCCAATCCCGACGGCGTTTGCACCCAGATGGCGGGTATGGAATCCCGACCTGCTTATCGAGAAAGCACCAAGCCTGCGCTCTCTTTTCCTTCTCACCCATTGCTTTGATCACTCTGGATCACCTTTCCCTTGAAAGATCAACCACGTGTATGACGCCCTGCTCAGTGGACGATCAGGAAAAACAAGGGTGCGGAACGGGGAGACAAAATCGCGGCGAGGGTGCCGACCCCGTTATGATCCATCGATTTCCAGAGGTCTCCCACGGCAGCACCTTCAAGAAGCGCCCAAGACAGCTTCCGGAGTTTTTGCGAAGCCGGCGGAGCGCTTTCACCACCGGCCGAAACCTCCTTCATCAGAGAGGCCCATGCGGCTGTGAGCTTTTCCCGTGCGGATGCATCCCGGGGTCCCTCCAGGAAGTCAGCAAGAGCCTGCGAAAATGTGAAAAATGATCCGGATACGGCGTTGGAGTCTTTTGGTCCAGGGGAGTCTCGCAGTTCCGAAGAGGCAGGAACCGGAATATCGCACTCTTCCCCTTGCAAGATATTGAATTCTCTGTGCTGCTGCGCAAATTCCCTGGAGATCGATTCCACGGCTTCCTCCAGAACTTCCACTGAAGTCGTGACGAGGATGGGAAGATCGGCAGCCTGCCTGGCATGAAAGAGCCGCAGCCAGAAAGCCATGCGTCTGGCCAGCCTGAAGGCGGGTCCTCCAGCCGAAACAAGAGGCGGCGTTACGGTTTCAATCACATCCTTCAATTCTTCCTCGGAAGAGATGCCGAGTATCTCACGGAATTCGTGCTCGAGGTGATCGATTTCGGCGATTCCGTTTTCGAGCTCTATTTCTCTTTCGTCCAAATCACGAGCCATTTCCAGAAAGACTGCCGCTTCCACCAGCATTGTCGTGGCATCGGCAGTGGCGGAAGCTTCCCTGCCACGAAGCATCCCCTGAATCCGGAAGCGACTTTCGGCATAGTCCCCCGCGGCAGCCTCGTGGCTGATGGCCGCAAGTCCGCTTTCCTCACCGTGGAGTGCCGCATAGTTCTGATACGCTCTGTAGCTGGCTTGGACTGCATTCAAAAGCTCATGATCGGTGATCGCAGGCCAGGCGGCGAAGGTATGCCTTCCCCATTTGGGAAGTACCGGAGCACGCAGAGCCTGGAGCAGGGAAAGAGCTGGAAGAATGTGCGAAAGAAATCGAAAGTCCCTTTCGGAGAGGATCGTCTGTGGAAACAGGAAATAGCGAAGGGCTTCAACGTTCATGGGCTTCTATTCCTTCTTCATGTCTCGTTCCAGAAAAAGGGCTTCATGGGAAGCTGAAACTTGTGGGTTCTTGCGGCGGCTTCAAGGAGAAAACGCACGGCTTCTCTGCCTTCCGTTCCCATGTCCAAACTGAAATCGTTAACGAACATATCGATATGTTGCTGCATCACCCGCGCGTCCATCTCCTGGGCATGAGATCGGATGTAGGGAAACGCTTCGTCCGGATGGTTGCGGGCATAGAGCAGACTCTGTCGGATCCTGTCCTCCCAGAAGCGCGCTGCACCCGTCCCCAGGTTGCGCTTGATGACTATCCCCCCGAGGGGAAGGGGAAACCCTGTTTCCTCTTCCCACCACGCTCCCAGATCCAGAACGAGCTTGAGTCCCCAAAGAGGATAAGTGAATCGACTCTCGTGAATGATGACACCTGCGTCCACCTCTCCTTGGGCTACGGCAGGCATGATGTGGTCGAAAGACATTTCAACCCGCGGGCCGCGATGAGTTCCTTCCAACCGCAGGAGCAGATGGGCTGTCGTCATTCGGCCGGGAATAGCAATGGATGCATGCTGCAGTTCCGTGACGGACATCCCGGTGCGGGCGACCACAAGCGGGCCGCACCCGCGCCCGATGGCTCCCCCCGCGGCAAGGAGCCAGTAATCATCGAGAAGACCCAAAATGGCATGAGTAGATACTTTGGTGATATCGAGCGAGCCGTCTGCAGCATGCCGGTTGAGAGCTTCCACATCGGCAATGAAGAGGCGAAGACTGTATGGGGACAAGTCGATTCGTCCTTCAGCCAGAGCAAAGAAGATGAACGTGTCGTTTGGGCAGGGAGAGTAGCCCAAATGGAGAAGTGGGTTCATGGGACGCCTTTCGAGGGGTTGGGCGGTTGGATCTCAAGGGAATGAGACATTTACCCCTTCTTTGCTTCGATGTGTGCTGATTCAGTTGAAAAGGGGGAGCGCAGATTCCAGCCACGTGAGAAGGATACCGTGACAGTGGGCCAGGGCCTCTTCCAGCTGCCAGTTCTCCCTGTTCCGGTCTCCCGCCATGTTACTGATTCCCCGACATTCCAACATGGGGACGTCGAAGAGAAAGCATGTTTGTGCTACCGCGCTGCCTTCCATATTCTCCGCATACGCCTTGTAGCGTCTGAATCTCTCCCGGGCCGTCTCGGAATCGCCGCTTGACATACCAACGGTAAGGCTCGGGCCGTATACCAACTGGAAGGTGTCACGGATACTCATCGAGGCAGCCACTGTCTCGGTCGTGCTTTCCAGAGCCATGCATTCCACGCCATTCACATGACGGCTGCCATGCTCTTCTCCAGAGGGGCGGAAGGAACCGGCACAGAGGAAGGCTCGTTGTAAACCGGCCTCTTTTTCCAGGCAATACAGTCCGGGAGGAGTGAGGGTGGCGACCGTTCCGGATTCACTCCGCAGCTCAAAAGGGATCTCGTCGTACAGAGCGAGTGGGCCACGGACGGCGATGGGGATGCCGATTTCCGAAACCGGCGATACCCCGTTCCT
>JAAYUJ010000713.1 GCA_012517775.1 Deltaproteobacteria bacterium | reverse complement strand
GGTTTCCGGATCTGCCGCACAGATCTGAGGGTCCAGAAATGCCTTCACGTCAACCTCCACAGGACGGCAAGTGGCGTTGTTCTGGCGGTCCCCGGGGATCAAAAGGTAGAAGTAATCCTCCATGGAATGAACGATGCGCACGAGCTGCTGCAGTTGCTTGCACGTGAATATCTTTTCGTCGACCCCGTGGTGAACGTGGAAGCCGCATGATGCATCGATCTCAATACCCTTGATGCAGCCGAGCATCTCCAGGAAATGGTAGACTTGAACCAGCCCGTTCATTCCCGAGAGTATCGGACTGATCAGTTCGAAGCCGCCTCTGTGGGTAATGGAACTGTCCTCCTCGATATGCCAGGCATTTTTTGTTGTCCCAAGGCACAAATCATACTCTCCCAGCAATTCGTCAAACCGCCGCCCATCCCTTGCCGGGGATGAGATGTTATACGGTTTGACGATGCTGTTATCGGGCGGAATGAGATAGTATTGCAGGCCGTACCCCTCGATCTCAATTCCGAAAGGCCTGTCAGTGAAGTACTCCAGCATGGGATAGCGTTTCTTGAGATGGCTGATCAAGGTTTCATTCATGTTTTGAGTTTCCCGGAATTCGTGATATCCCTCCCACCGGTCATGGTTCCGGAAGAACTGTGGCGCTCGATCGAGTGCAGGCGGACAAAATGGGGCTATTCCATCATGAAGTCACTTCGATTGCCTTCCTCGCACCACAATAGGGAGTATTGGTCTGTTTCCAGCTGTTTTGCCACCTCGGCACTCATTGAGCCGGACGGGAGATGAGATGAATCCCCTTTGAAAGGTGAAACCGTGCTGGAACTGGAGTATGAGGAAAGAACAGACTCTCTGCAATTGCAAAAAGAAATGGGAATGACTGACTGAGACGAAGCGCTGCTCCCGCGCTTATTACATTAATTATACTACAAGATTGTCGGGCACAGGTCAACGATATCACAAGGAAGATACCGAACGGTCATGAGTTGCTACATTGCCCTTACACTACCGCGCCATGTCATTGTGGCGGCAGACAGCCTGCGCCGCATATGGGGCAAGTCAGACAGCGGGCCCTTTTCAAAACCCATTCTCCTTGACGATGCGAGAAAACTGCATCCTCTAAGCGACTTCTGCTGGATCACCGGTATCGGTATCTCGGGTTTTCACAGGACCGCGGCCGATCATATAAAAACCTTTCTGGGGGTCAGCCACCGAAGTGCCCGATTTTCCACCATGCAGCTTCAGAAGGGCACTGATCTGAGGAAAGTCCTTGTAAGGACTTATGAGCAGTTCATGGAAGAAGCGGTGGACCTTGAGAGGGCCATCGGAGGAAGCCTTCTGGATCCGCGCCGGGTTCAAACGGATCTCCTTCTGGCTGCAATCAGTGCAGAGGATGCCCCGGTCCTTGTTCATTTTTCATCTTCTGATGCATTTACCCCTGGAATGGTCATGGGATCCGGCCAAACCGCATGTTCGCCCCTCTCTTCAGAGGGGCATTCCCTTTTGGAGGTCCGAGTCCGGGAATACCTTCAGGTGGCTGCCGAACAGCTGATGCACCGCGATTCGAAAAGTCTGGAGACAGGGGCTTACAGCATTTTCCCCGCCATTATGGCGATGATAGCAGAGGCGAGACCCGGTATGGTGAGTGCCAGCGGCGACATGGTGATCATCGGACCAAGCGGAACCCAACGGAGCCTTTTTTGACTTACACACCCTCTCATAGAGGGCGGTTCAGGGTTTTCTCAGTCGGCGCCCGGTGACGATGCTCTGCAGGAGCTTCGGAACGATTTCGCTCAGACAATTGCCGTGAAGAGTCTCTTCATAACCGAACACCTGCCATGTCCCGTCCGTCAGGAGCTTCACGTCTCCCGCATTTTCGCAGCTCCTCGTTCCACACCAGAACTGGATGAAACGTGGAAGAACCAGCGACTTGCAGGCTTTTCCGCATGATCTGCAGTACACTCTTCGGGCACAGAGATCGATAAAAAAGTGATTCTCCACAACCCTCACTGTGCTCATCCGCGCCTCCTTTCGACAGCTAGAGGCCATCATGAGGAGATCATGGCACCATGGAATGTCTCCAGCACGAGGACCCGCAGACCGGGCTCCCTACGGCATTCTCCTCGGAAATTTTAAGTGCGTGAATCAGCGGCGTTTGCTTTTCCCACATTGTCCTGCACTGGAGATAGTTGTGAGGTGGAGAGGGAAGGAGGAGACAGATCGACCCCTTAAGACCCTAACGCAATGAATCATCTTGCACTGGGAGACAATACAGACACTCTTGCGGAAACCGGCATCTTTGGAAGATGGCGATACTCACCGTGAAGAAAGCTCAAATCCACTTACCGCCGAATATGCCGAGCATCGAGAAATATCAGGTTCACGTCCAGGGAAGAGGATTGTGACAGGCTCTACTCTCTAAGAGCCGACAACCATCTGAGAAACATTCATTGGGAAGGAGGCATCAGCACCATTCTAATGGGGACCACCACTCTTTTTGTCTCGGTTTGGATTCCTTTTGTTTCCGAGCAGAATACTCTAGTTCAGCTTTTCTCATTCCTTCACCTTCATTATATGTTAGATTGATTCGGGCTTCTACCGGAAAATGAGAAGATCCTGACTTCATGAAATTATCTCTCCGAACGCTTCTTGGTCACTGGGATGTTTGACAATCTTTCCTTATGCGTATAGGATACAAAATATGTGTCCGTTTTTTTGGTTGCATGCGGCAGGCAGAGTATAGGCGTATTCCCGAAGGATGTTCCAACACAGAAGAGGAGGACAGTATGGCAATCTACGTTTCGTTTCTGAAAAAGACACCTGAAGGCAACAAGGACATCAAGAATTCGCGGGAACGTTACGCAATGGGAAAAAAGAGTGTGGAGGCTGTAGGAGGGAAGGTCCTTGCGGAGTATTACATTGTGGCACGCGGTGAGTATATGGTCGTCTGCGAGTTTCCCGATGAAAAGGGTCGAGTGAAATCCATGGTGAACACAGTCCAGCGTGGAACGGTCAACTACGAGGTCTACAGGGTTCTGCCCGTAGAGGAATTCTTCAAGCTGGTCGAAGAAGCGTAGGCATGGTCATCTGTTCCCACGATCAATCCGGAGAAAGAAAAGAAACATCCTGAAATTCCCTTTGCAAGTTGTGCTTTCCTCTTTTTCCAGTGGAAACGAGCTTCCTCCAGTTGATCACACATCCCCATCCTGGCGGTTTGTTTGTTGCAGTTTTCCTGATTGTCGAATCAAATTTGTGGGATTCCCATCATCCGAATAATCAATCGGTCGTCTCAACCCTGCGGAGTACAAGCCCAACTGGTTTCTTACCGGAAAGGGCCTCTCCGCGGGGAATGCGCACATCATTCACAGAGTTGCTTGCAGATTTCCCCATTCTATTGAACCGAATTCCGACTCCCGATCGCACGCGTCCAGCAGATCCATTGAGGACGCATCAACATCGCCATCACCCGATACACGCAAAGCAGTGATGACAGACTGGTCTTCCGGCCCGTCTGTATGTATAGTGATACTCCTTGCGAATGACCATGGACCCCAGTCGGTCACCCTGGAATGCTGAATAGAGCGATTCGGGCTTCCATGCTCGACGCCTTGTTTTCGAGAATGGAATCCCCACCTGCGGCACGATCTGTTTTCACGTTAAGCCCGGGTTGAAAAGCGGGTGCATGCATCCAGATCCTTCTTCATTCTGGTCTGAAAAGTTCTTTGGTTCGCTGCTCGTAGGTCTGGATTCTAATCCCGACGAACGCATGTCGGGTATGGAAACCCAACCAACAAAGAGACTTTTCATTGTTTAGGGTGTCCCGTAGGGACACGAATAGCTGCTTGGAGAAACCGCCGTGAGGGCAAGGGAGATTCACGGTTTTTTCCTGAAGCTTGAATCGAGAAGGAGGTGATAGTCGACTTCACGCAGTCTTACCCTGCATCATACGTTTACGGACATAGATGGCCCTTTTTGATCCAATCATCCAAAAGGAAATTATCCGGTACACTTAAATTTAAGGAGGGTATGAGGATGGCAAAGATACCTGAGAATTACTTACCTCCCAAGGACACATGGCCTGAGTATTTGGTACCCGAGGAGTTTGCAGACACCCCCATGGAGTTGAACATAGCCGACTATCTCCTTGACCGCCATGTTCGGGAAGGTAGGGGAGGCAACGTCGCCATAAAGTTCGCGGACAAGACCTTCACATACGCCCAGGTCCAGACGATGGTGAACAAGTTTGGAAACGCCCTGAAGGCTGCGGGAGTCGGGGTTCAGGATCGAGTGGGCATTCGCCTGGTGAACACCCCCCAGGCCGTCGTCGTCATTTTTGCCATCGAGAAAATAGGAGCCATTCCGATTCCCACTTCTCCACTTTGGTCAAGCGAAGAGGTCGCCTTTGTCGTCAACAACTCTGAAATGAAATACTTCGTGGTCAACGCTCCCCTCATGGGACCCGTTGAAACCGCCAAGGCAAATTTTGAATTCGGCACCAAGGTCATTGTCATTGGAGGCAGTCCCGATGAGGTGAAGGGTTCAGGGAATCTCTCATTCGAGGAGATGATGGAGAAGGGAGCCCCCCAACTCGATGCCACCATGCTCCAGGCCAACGATATCGGTATCATCCTCTATACTTCCGGCACGACTGGAATGCCCAAAGGCTGCGTGCACTTTGTGAGACCCGCAATCATCGAAGCCAGAGTGGTCAACAAGTATGTCTACAAGATGAAACCGGGAGACATCCTTGGAGGTGCTGCTCCCGTCTCTTTTGCGGCTGGATTTGGAACCTTCACGCTCCTTCCTTTCGAGGGAGGCGCAGCGGTGTCACTGCTTCCCAAGTTTAGCCCTCCAGATATGATGGATCTCATTGGCAAGCACAAGATCACGGTGCTCACAGGGCTGCCCACCGCATACCGGGCCCTGATGAAGTTTCCGGATTTCAAGAAATACGACTTCAGTTCAATCCGGCTCTGTACTTCGGGTGGGGACGCCCTGGGTGCTGAGACGCTGCAGGGATGGCAGGAGCTCACCGGGCAGCCCATCTGGGAGGGACTTGGCGGCACCGAGATGCTCCACCTGGTCACCTCAAACACCATGAATCCGCAGCCGGTCCCCAATTCCATTGGCAAAGCTCTTCCCGGCGTGGAAATCAGGGTTGTGGATCCTACCGGCAACGATTGCAAACCGGGTGACGTGGGCAGCATGATTCTCAAGGGACCCTCGGGTACCCTTTACTGGAATCCATATGTGGACGATGAGAGACTCATCAAGTCCCAGAAAAAGGGTG
>JAAYUJ010000135.1 GCA_012517775.1 Deltaproteobacteria bacterium | reverse complement strand
TTAGGTCACGGAGACTACCTCCATTTCTTTGCTCGACCCTTTCCTGTGCCTGTTCCACCAGGCATCTTACACCACTCGATCGGATTTTCATCCTCGGGGGTGAAGAAAGAGAACTGGATTCATGGCCGTTAGGTTATTTTTCTATGAGCCCTTAGACGGATTCTAACAGGGTGGTCCGGTTCAGGTAATGAGAATAGTCCTTGACGACGCGTTCGTATATGTCGTTCATGAGTGGTGAAGAAATCAGGAAGTCTGCAGTCGACCGATTGCAGGCGGTGGGCACATTGTAAACAACGGCTATGCGCAGCAAGGCCTTTACATCTACATCGTGAGGATGTGGCTGCATGGGGTCCCAGAAGAAGATCACCATATCGATTCTTCCCTCTGCAATCATGGCCCCAAGTTGCTGGTCACCTCCAAGTGGTCCTGATTTGAGCATGGTGATTGTTCGCACTGACTGCCCTGAAGAAACCTCTTCAATTCCCTTGGAAAGGGTCTTTTCCACTAATCTTCCCGTTGTCCCCGTGCATACGAGGTGGTGCGCCTCAAGAATCTGGCGATTCCATTGAACCCATTCGATGAGATCTCGCTTCCGGTTGTCATGGGCCACGAGAGCGATTTTCTTCTCTTTATGCATGGTATTTCTCCTGAATCATGCGTTGATGAGTTTCTGCAGCTTTTGCGGGGAGGCTTTTTTGAGCATCTCCCGGATCTGTTGAAGGGTTTTATTGTCCACGACGTCTTCCCATCTAATCAAAGGTCGTTTCCAGGTTTGCCGAAAATCCACATGCACATGCCCTTGTCCTTCCAGGTGGAATTGGAGGCGCCTTGGAGAGGAGAACTTCTTCGTTCTGTTCAGAGTTTCCAGTTTATTGCACCTGTTTGACAGGATGGTGTCGAGAGGACAGCATTTTGAAGACTTTTGAGAAGATTCCCCTGTTCGACATCCGGTGATTCGGAGTAGTCTCCCGGGTGTGATCAAACCAAGGTACTCTCATTTGAGGAGATCCACCTTGTCGGTCCTCTCCCATGGAAGGTCCATGTCCATCCTCCCCACGTGGCCGTGAGCGGCGAGCTTCCGGTAAAAGCCCCCTTTCATCTTGGAAGGAAGGGTGCGCAGGCCGAATTCTTTGAGGATGCCCCCCAGGCGGAAATCGAAGTGCTTCTTGATGAGGGTGGCGAGTTCCTTGTCCGGGAGTTTGCCCGTGTCGAACGAATCCACCTGAATGCTGACGGGGCGCGAGAGCCCTATGGAATACGAGAGCTGCACTTCGCATTCCTCGGCAAGGCCCGCCGCCACCAGGTTCTTGGCCGCATAGCGGGCGGCATAAGGCCCAACCCGGTCAATCCGCATTGGGTCTTTGCCACTTAAGGCAGAGTCGCTGTGACGACCATACTCCCCGTAAGTGTCCACGGCGTTCTTCCTGCCTGTGAGGCCGGAGTGGATCGCAGGACCTCCAAGGAGCAGGGTCCCTTCAGGATTGACGAAAATGCGGGTCTTGCTGTCGGGCCGGATGGGCGCCTCAGCGAAGGCTGGCTTGATGACATACTCAAGGATGTCATCCTCAACTTTCTTCCTTTCCAATTTCTTGGGCTCCCGCAGACTTGTGCTTACCGTGATCGTGTGGATTCGGTGTGCCTTCGATGCCCGGTACTCAACCCCGACCTGCGTCTTACCGTCAGGAGCTAGAAAAGGCAGGATACTCTGACGCATGGCCAAGGTGAGTCTTCTGGAGAGCTTCTGAGCAAGCCAGATGGGCATGGGCATCAATGAGGGCGTCTGGTTGCAGGCAAACCCGTACACGGTGGCTTGGTTCCTCACCGAAATTCGCTCGATGTCCTCATCGGAAAGGGACGCATCGTCAAAACAGCTGTATTCCTCCTGCGACAGCTCCTTGAGGCTCGTCAGGATACTGCACGTCTTGTAGCTGAAATCCCGGTCCTCGTACCCGATTTCCTTGATGACCCTGCGGGCCGTATTGGCAAAGTCCACGGTAGCCCTGGATGCAAATCTCGACGCAATGAAGAGAACCGAAGTGGCCACCGCGCACTCAGCACGGACCGCCGAGCATGGGTCCTGTTCCAGGAAATGATCGACAATGGCATCGCTGATCTGGTCGCATACCTTGTCGGGATGCCCTTCCGTCACCGATTCGGATGTAAACATGAAATCTTTCTTCATGATGAGAAGCTCCCTTCGTCTGTGTGAGTAATCGCAAACATGGCTTCCTGTCAAGGTCAGGCTTGGGATGGGAAACAGTCAACAGCCTCAGGTGTTGTGTTTCTTGGTTGCCTCGTTGATGACCAGGGGCAGAGCTGCTGAAGCGCCAATGATAAAACCGTCGGCGATCCCGATGGGGGTTGTACCGAGAAGTGTCCGCAAGCCCGGTATGAGGAGGGTGAGAGTCTGAAGAAAGAAAGAACCGGCCAGCGCAATGCTCAGGTTGCGGTTGGGTGGAAGCGGCTCCTTGTCAAAGAGACTGCGAGTCTCCGAACGGCAGCTCAGGGCATGAAGGAGCTGGGCGGAAGTCAGGCTCTGGAAGGCGATGGTTCCAGCCTGGGGTCCCATGCCGTATCGCATGACCCCCAAGGCATAGGCCCCTAGGGCACTCAGACTGATCACACCGGACTCGAAGCCCAGCCGCTTGAAGTCCGCAGTCTTGACAATGGGTTCATGTGGAGGCCGGGGGGGCTTTTCCAGGATGTCGGGTTCCGGCTCCTCCATGGCCAACGCAAGCCCTGGAAAGATATCGGAAAGGAGATTGATCCACAGGAGTTGCATGGCATTCAGGGGAGATCTAATGCCGGCAGCCAACGTCAGGAGCATGACGATGATCTCGCTGAAATTGGTAGCCAGGAGAAAGTGCAGGGCCTTTCTGATGTTATTGTAGATGGCCCGCCCATCGCTCACGGCGATGATCATGGTTTCCAGATTGTCTTCCTCAAGTATGACGTCGGCCACTTCACGGGCAATGTCGGTCCCTCCCTCCCCCATGGCGATTCCGATGTCCGCCGCCTTGAGAGCCGGGCCGTCGTTGATGCCGTCCCCAGTCATGGCGACGGTCCTCCCCGCGCTCTGGAGTGCCCGAACGATCTGCAGCTTGTGAGCGGGACTCACACGGGAAAAGACATGCACTTTTTCCGAGAGAGCCCGGATGAGTTCAGGGTCCATCATGGCCAGGTCGGTTGAATCCAGGATTTCCAGCTGTTCACCGGAACTCAGGTCTAGATCCTTGCCGATGGCGTAGGCCGTGGCACTCTGGTCCCCGGTGATCATGACGGTGTCGATGCCTGCGGAGTGGAACCGGCCCACAAGCTCCCTCACCCCGGGGCGCACCGGGTCAGCCATGCCGACGAGCCCCAGCCATGTGAAGCCTTCCTCGGAACCGAACCTCTCTTCTCCCTCCCCCATGGCGCAGGCTACTCCCAGAACCCGCAGCGCTTCTCCCGCCATCTGCTCGTTTTGGAACTCTATCTGAAGACGGTCATCTTCGCTCAATGGGGCTTCCACCTCTTCCCTGATCTGCCGGTCGCACATGGCAAGGACCTCGGTGGGGCTTCCCTTGAGTGCAACGAAACAATTGCCGTCCTTTCCGCAATGCAGGGTACCCATGAAAAGGCGATTCTCTGAGCGGTAGTTGGTCTTGAGGCGTGGGTATTCGCTTCTGAGACCCACTACGTCCAGTGAGCAGTCGATGGCCATTTGGACAAGGGCGTTCTCCGTGGGGGAACCGCGAAGCACGAGTGCCGAGTCTTCCTGAAAGACCTCCGTCTCATTGCATAGCACTACTGTCTCCATGAGTCGCAAGAGTTCTAGACAACTTAGCGGGTCGACCACGCCCTCTCCTGAGCAAAAAGAACCCTTAATGAAATCGAACCGGCGCATCCCCGCAAAGACACGAAGCACGGACATGCGATTCAAGGTAATCGTGCCGGTCTTGTCGAAGCAGATGGTCTGGACGCACCCCAAGGTCTCGACCGCTTCCAGTTTTCTGATGAGGACCTTATGCTGCCTCATCTTTCGAATGCCGAGGGCCAGGGTCGTCGTGGCAACGGCGGGCAATCCCTCGGGCACCGCGGCGATGGCAAGAGAGATGGCCGTCTTGAACATCTGCAGCAAACCATAACCCTGCAGTAGTCCCACTGCGAAGACGATGCCGCATGCGGCGCTGGAGATGAGCACCAGTTGATCCCCAAGCCTGGAGAGTTGGCGCTCCATGGGGGTTTCAGGGGATTCGGCTTCACATACCAGCGTTTGGAGCCGGCCTACCTCGGTGTATCTGCCCGTCGCAACGACCACGGCCATGCCGTAGCCTCCCGTCACAAGGGTGCCCATGTAAAGCATGTTGACCCGGTCAGCCAGTGAAATCCCGGGGCGGGGCAGGGCCTCCGGATTCTTTACGACGGGCATGCTCTCGCCTGTGAGGACCGATTCATCCAAGGTGAGATGGGAAGCTTCGATGAGCCGGCAGTCAGCGCCCACAGAAGTCCCCGGCTTGAGGATCAGCAGGTCCCCTGGGACGAGTTCTTCTGCGGAGACCCTGACCACCCTGGAATCTCTGATGACCTCGGCGGCAGGTCTGATCAGCCGCTTTAAAGACTGGATGATGCTTTCCGATT
>JAAYUJ010000712.1 GCA_012517775.1 Deltaproteobacteria bacterium | reverse complement strand
TACCAAATCGCTCTCCGCGACGACCACGTATTTCAGATCGTCGGGAAGTCCATATCGATGCAACCGTTCTTCAATCCAGGGGAAATAGCGCTCCATTCTTTTCAGCCACAGATAGACCTGGGCATGATTGTAGACGACTATAGTAAATTCCTTGTCAAAACGCTCGAAGACATCCTGATTGTTCAGGGGAACCGCTTCTCCGCAAAGGTCCATCTTTGTGGGCGTTGGGTAGTACGAGGAGATGGATGGAATGAAACCTGCGCCTAGTGGATGTGCGGCAGGAATTTGCTTTTGAGAGGCCAACGCCTGGGTTGAAAGTTCCCTGGACTCGTCTTTGGCAGGTGCAGGCTTTTCCGGAGTTGCACATCCAAAACAGGCACAGAAGAGCACCCATGCAAGAGCAGTCATGA
This sequence comes from Deltaproteobacteria bacterium, assembly GCA_012517775.1. GTDB lineage: Bacteria > Desulfobacterota > Syntrophobacteria > Syntrophobacterales > Syntrophobacteraceae > JAAYUJ01. The sequence goes on along the minus strand of JAAYUJ010000712.1, from coordinate 1,573 downwards.
TCAATCGATTGGACGAATTCATATTAATGCCTTTCATTTTTCAATACCTCCCTCAAGTCTCCTTCTTTCCTCACTGTGGGAACAGCAGGAAACATGCTCCCAGGCGAAGAATGCAGCGCTTCTGGCGGGCTGTACGAGAATTCCTCTACATCAGGCAGTGTCTCCTGTCCAATAGAATTGGCCGTGAAAGGAGAATGAGGTCGTCTATTCCAATGCGGAGTCCTCAGAAGGTCGAAGGGATTTGGAAATGGTGAAGAAAAAGGTGGTTCCCTTCGGATATCCCGGTTCGACCCAGACTCTTCCCCCGTGACGTTCGGTAATCTCCTTCACAATGTTCAGACCCAGCCCGGAACCTTCGACCCCACCCGCGGTCTGTCCATTTCTCTGGAAAAGACCAAATATCCTCTCCGACTCCTCGATGCTGACTCCAACCCCGTCGTCACGCACCAGGAAAAGATGATCGTTTTCTAAATCACGGTATCCTATTTGGACAAAACTCAGCTTCTCACCCCCGTATTTGAGAGCGTTATCTACAAGGTTTCTGAAGACTCGCACCATACAAACCCTGTCGGCGTTGATCACCGGCAGGGTTTCCTCCTGCATCCAGTCGACCCGGAGAATGCTCAGCCGGGTCGAGAATTCATCCCGGACCATTTCCAGGATTTCCAGGATATTCACCTTCTCCACCTTGAGGGCGGCTTCCTTGGAGGCCACGTAGATGTTGATTTCCGCCGCCAGGGATGCGACATGTTCCGAGGCCTTGAGAATCTGATCGCAGTAGTTCTTCCCCCGCTCGTCCAGGAGATCCCTGTATTGCGCATGAAGCAGTCTTGTCAGGCCGTGGATTCCCACTGCAGGACTCTTGAGATCATGGGCTATGGAGTAAGCGAACACTTTGAGCTTCTCCGAGCTCTTCCTCAGTTCTTCCTCCACCCGCTTTCTTTCTGTGACCTCGATCCTCAGTTCCTCATTGGTCCTCGCGAGTTCTGCAGTCCGCTCTCTAACCCGGATTTCCAGTTCGTCATGGGCCCGGCGCAGTGCAGCTTCAGCCTGCTTGCGCTCAGTGATGTCGAGAACAACCCCTACCAGTCCCGTAAGCACGCCGTTGGCATCGGTGAATGTCCCCTTGTTGATGATCACATCGTGAAGCGTTCCCTGTGCATACAAGAGGGAGGTTTCGTGGATCTGTTCTCCGGAACTCTGCAGGAGCTTGTTGTCCATTTCCACATACTTGTCGGCCATGTACTGGGGATAGAGATCATAGGCAGTCTTTCCTATGATTTCCTCTCTCTTCATTCCGATTCGATCTTCGAAGGCCTTGTTGCACCCCAGATATTGGCCGGAAGTGTCCTTGTAGAAGATGGGATTCGGGATGGTGTCGATCAGGGTCTGGAGAAAATGGAGCTGGTCCCTTAACTGCCTCTCAGCTCTCTTTCGTTCCGAGATGTCCTCAATGATTCCGATACCGCCTTCGACCTTGCCGTGCTCGCCGAAAACAGGACCGAAACTGGCCTTTATTTCAGCAACCTGTCCGTCAAACAGCCAATGATAGCTCCCCTCGTAATATCCCGGT
>JAAYUJ010000711.1 GCA_012517775.1 Deltaproteobacteria bacterium | reverse complement strand
TGACCCCCGGCACGTTGTCGCTGCTGTCACCCACCAGAGCGAGGAAATCCCGGAACTGACGGCTGGTCACCCCGTATCGCTCCATGACTTCTCTTTCCATGAAGACCTTGTCTTTTTGAGGATCCCATTGGACAACGGCCGAATCCTCAATCAACTGGTGCAGGTCCTTATCCCCTGAAACGATGACCACCCGGCAGTCCCGGTCCCTTGCGAAGCGGGACAGGGCTGCAATGACGTCGTCCGCTTCATAGCCTTCCCGTTCCAGCTGGGTGATGCCCCACAACCTGACGAAATCCTTGATGAACGGAATCTGAACGACGAGATCCTCTGGCATCCTCTGGCGGGTGGCCTTGTAGGATGGGTATATATCGTGCCGGAAAGTCGGACCGGGAGGATCGAAGACCACGCAAAGGTAGGGAGGGTTCTTTTCCCGCAGGACTTTCAGCAGCATCTGGGCGAACCCATATATGGCCTGAGTCGGCATACCGCTGGGACTGGTGAGGCGCCCAAGGGCATAGAAGGCCCGGTAGATGTAACTGCTTCCGTCTATGATGAAAAAGGCGTTTTCCAGATCCATGTGCATCCTTTGGCACCCGTGGAACCCATTCCTTCACAGGGGAGGAGGAAGATACTCCAGGTTGATGTGGCTCATGGCATGAAAAATATTGCCGCGAACCTTCGGGTTATCCCGGAACAGATTATCGAGAAGGACCCGAACGGCTTCTCTCTTGTTTTTTTTCGCAGAGGGACAGGGATTGGTTATGGTCGGGAGTCCCAGCCTCTGGCAGGCCTTCTGCGCCAGTCTTGCAGGGATAAGGGCCAGTGGACGGATGATATGCATCTCCCCGCCGAAGAACGGCTGCCTGGGAACGATGGTTGCCACCTGAGCCCCGTAACAGATGTTGATGAAGAAGGTTTCGATGAAGTCGTCCTGGTTATGCCCGAAGGCAATCTGGGGACATTGGAGTTCCCTGGCTTTCTGGAAAAGGGTGGCTCTTCTCAGACGGGCACAAAGGAAACAGGGGTTCTCCCGATTTTCGGGGCTGTGTGCCAACAGACCGTGATCCGTTCGCACAATGGCGTATCGAAAGCCCTCCTTTTTCAAAAACTCCTCGATCTTCTCCGAAGACCCCGTGTCGAACCCCGGGTCCACGTGGACCGCCGTCAGTTCATAGCGGATGGGGATCCTCTCCAGCCGCTCCCGGAGAAGCCAAAGAAGGAGAACGCTGTCTTTTCCCCCGGATACGGCGACGGCAATACGATCTCCATCTTCGATCAACCGGTAGTGGGTGATGGCTTTCCCCATGAGACGCCGCACCTCACGGTCCACATATGCCATAGGAAATGTTTCCCTTTCCAATAATTGAGTAACGCTTTGACCTCCGGTTCTTTCACCAACCGCGGCGGAGGGCGGCACTGAAACAACCGATATCTCTCAACACCAAAAGTTCGAAGAAGTGCATACAGCTCGATTGGGATTCCACATGCCGATTAAATGATTCATTGAATCCCTCAATTCATGCCCATCGCGGTGAAAGAGCATTCAAATGCAGCCAGTCACATGCCGATCCTGTCGAAGACCTGTCCCTGAAGATTCAGGTGGGCGACGGCATTCTTGATGCCGGCCAGGGAGAGGTCTTCCATGTGAAAGATCCGCCGGATCCGCACAATGCTGGAGCTCTCCACCGGCCACCGCTCCTTTTCCATAGGATTGAGCCATACGCTGACAGGAAAGGCGGTGCGCAATTCCTTCAGCCACTCGATGCCCGGTTTCCGCTGAGTAGTGAAAATGTCCAGGGAGCCGTAGCATGCCATAAGCTCCGCTGGAGCCATGTTCGCGTCTCCAACGATGATGAGCCGGGTCCCGTGCCCCTCGCTCAGCAGCCTCTCCCAGTTGAGGGGCTCGGTTCTGGGGGGGTCTTTGAAGACGACTCCGTAGACGCAATTGTGGAAATAGCAGAACTTCACATCGGCGAATAGTCCCCGGATATTGTTAAAAATTGTGCGGACCAGGGGAATGTAAGGCGTCATGGAATAACCCCCGTTGTCCATCATGACGATGAGCTTCAGGCGGTTGCGAAGTTCCCGGGTGAACACCAGCTCGATCTCTCCACCGTTTTTTGCGGTCCGG